>JBASTF010001011.1:0-3298 GCA_049274755.1 Rubrivivax sp.
CCACTGCAGCGCCCAGACCACCCCGGCGGCGCCGAAGTACAGGCCGGCGAACCGCTGCCGCGGCGTCTCGGGGTCGTCGAGTGCATGGGCCGGCCACATCGCCGGCCCTTCGTAGGCCGCCAGCGCGTCGGCGGCGATCTCGTGGATCGCCTGGCGCGCAGCCTCGTCGCGCCACGGCGTGGTGGTCAGCGGTTCGTGGCGCGCGGCCTCGAACAGCGGCTGCATCTCAGTGCAGCGGCACGCCGGTCTTGCTCTGCACGTCCTCGCGCGTGACGCCAGGCGCCAGCTCGACCAGCTTCAGCCCCTGCGGCGTCACGTCCATCACCGCCAGGTCGGTGATGATGCGGTTGATGACACCCACGCCGGTCAGCGGCAGCGTGCACTTGGGCAGGATCTTCAGGTCGGTCGTGCCGTCCTTCTTCTTCGCCACATGCTCCATCAGCACGATGCAGCGCTTGACGCCGGCCACCAGGTCCATCGCGCCGCCCATGCCCTTGACCATCTTGCCGGGGATCATCCAGTTCGCCAGGTCGCCGTGTTCGCTGACCTGCATCGCGCCCAGGATCGACAGGTTGATCTTGCCGCCGCGGATCATCGCAAAGCTGTCGTGGCTGCCGAAGATGCTGCTGCCGGGGATGGTCGTCACCGTCTGCTTGCCGGCGTTGATGAGGTCGGCGTCGACCTCGTCCTCGGTCGGGAAGGGGCCGATGCCGAGCATGCCGTTTTCGCTCTGCAGCCACACCTCGATGTCGCTGGGCACATGGTTGGCCACCAGCGTCGGGATGCCGATGCCGAGGTTGACGTAGAAGCCGTCCTGCAGTTCGGCGGCCGCCTTCGCGGCCATTTGATCTTGGGTCCAGGGCATGCTGTTCTCCTCAGACGGCAACGCGGGTGGTGCGCTTCTCGATGCGCTTCTCGGGCGTGGCGTTCAGCACCAGGCGCTGCACGTAGATGCCGGGCAGGTGGATCGCATCCGGGTCCAGCGCGCCCACCGGCACGATCTCTTCCACCTCGACAACGCTGATCTTGCCGGCCATCGCCACCGCCGGGTTGAAGTTGCGCGCCGTGCGGCGGAACACCAGGTTGCCGGACTCGTCGGCCTTCCAGGCCTTCACCAGCGACACATCGGGCAGCAGCGAACGTTCCATCACATAGGTCTGGCCGTCGAACTCGCGCAGTTCCTTGCCTTCGGCGACCAGGGTGCCGACGCCGGTGCGCGTGAAAAACGCCGGGATGCCGGCGCCGCCCGCACGCAGCTTCTCGGCCAGCGTGCCCTGCGGCGTGAACTCCAGTTCCAGCTCACCCGCCAGGTACTGGCGCTCGAATTCCTTGTTCTCGCCGACGTAGCTGGAGATCATCTTCTGGATCTGCCGCGTTTCCAGCAGCTGGCCCAGGCCGAAACCGTCGACGCCGGCGTTGTTCGAGATCACCGTCAGGTTCTTCACCCCGGTGTCGCGCAGCGCGGCGATCAGCGCCTCGGGAATGCCGCACAGGCCGAAGCCGCCGACCGCCAGCAGCTGGCCGTCGTGCACGATGCCGGCGAGGGCCGCAGCGGCGCTCGGGTAGACCTTTCTCATCGGGAGCCTCCTAACGAAGAACACGAAGCGTACTACGTAGCGCATTAAGTAAGATCGCTTAGGTCCGAACCCGCGCCGCGCGGGCCGCACACCACAACACCCGAAGGAAGCCACGATGGAAACGCAGTCCTTTGCCGACCTCGAGATGCTGCAGGCGGCGCTGAACCACGTCTTCGCCGAATGGGTGCGTGAACTCGACCTGCGTGTGCTGGAAGCGCGCGCCGGCGAGGTGACGCTGGTGATGCCGGTGACACGCCGCCACGTGCACGAAGGCGGTGTGCTCTGCGGCCAGAGCATGATGGCCGCTGCCGACACCGCGATGGTGCTGGCGGTGATGACCAAGCTCGGCGGCTTCAAGCCGATGACGACGGTGCAGCTGCAGACCAGCTTTCTGCGCCCGGTGTCGGGCAGCAGCGGCGCGGCACGCATCGTCGCGCGGGTGCTGCGCATGGGCAAGAGCCTGGTCTTCGGCGAGATCCAGATCATCAGCGCCGACGATGAACTGGCGGCGCACGCGACGACGACCTACGCGTTGTTGTGACCAGGCTCGAGACCCTGGACTACCGCACGGCCTTCGACCTGGCGCCGATCGGCATGGTGCTGTCGCGCCAGCGCCTGATGATCGACTGCAACCAGGAACTGCTGCACATGTTCGCAGCCGGTCGCGAGCAGCTCATCGGCCGCAGCTTCGAGGTGCTGTACCCGACACACGACGAGTTCGAGCGCACCGGGCAGCGCATCGTCGCCGCGCTCGACGCCCAAGGCCGCTATGCCGACGAGCGGGTGATGAAACGCATGTCGGGCGAACTCTTCTGGTGCCATGTCTCGGGCCGGGCGCTGGACCCGGCGCAGCCGCATGCCGCCGGCATCTGGGCCTTCGAGGACTTGTCGGCGCGGCGTGTGCTGAAGATCGAGTTCACCGCCCGTGAACGCGAGATCGCGGCGCTGCTGATCGACGGCCTGACCAGCAAGCAGATCGGCAAGAAGCTGGCGATCAGCCCACGCACCGTCGACGTCTACCGTGCGCGCCTGATGCGCAAGACCGGGGCCGCGACCACGCCCGAGCTCGTGAACAAGCTGCTGAGCGGTTGAGGGCGCTGAACCCCCGTGAACACGGGGGCCGTGTCGCGAAGTGGCGCGGAAAACCGGTCTTCGAGCACAGACGCCCTCCGGGTTAGCCCCATAGACTGCGGCCAGTTCGAAACAACGAGGTCGTGGGATGAAGAAGAAACTCTGGTCGTTGGTGGTGGCAGGCCTGATGGCCGTGCAAGGCGCATGGGCCGCGAGCCCGTCGCTGCTGGCCGACGGCAGTGGCCTGAGCTTCGAGCAGTACAGCGGCAGCCAGACCGTGGGCCTGGGCCAGGTCAATGTCTCGAACACGCTGTTCTTCATCGACGAAGGTATCGTGAACGGCTACCACTCGTGGTTCATCTTCGCCGACAGCGCAACGCCAAGCACGCTGTCCGCCGTGCTGCAGTTCGACCAGACGATCCTGCAGGTCTACAGCAGCACCGCCGACATCGCCGCGACGACACCGGTCTACGGTGCTGCCGGCGTCAGCTACGGCACCCGCGGCTACACCGGGCTGGAAGGCAACGACAGCGTCAGCTGGGCCGACACCTTCATGGTCCTGGATCTGCGCCTGGCCGGCCCCGGCGACCACCTGCGTGTGCTGACGGCCGTGCCCACCGCACCGGTGCCCGAACCCGCCAGCGCAGCGC
>JBASTF010001012.1:0-12355 GCA_049274755.1 Rubrivivax sp.
GGGCGACAACGTCAGCATCACGGTGAAGCTGATCGCGCCGATCGCGATGGAAGAAGGCCTGCGCTTCGCCATCCGCGAAGGCGGCCGCACCGTCGGCGCCGGCGTCGTGGCAAAGATCATCGAATAATCGTCAAGCAAGCGCCAAGTTCCGCAGGGGCATAGCTCAACTGGCAGAGCGTCGGTCTCCAAAACCGAAGGTCGGGGGTTCGATCCCCTCTGCCCCTGCCACCCCTCGCGGGGTGACAAAAACACCGGCCCGCAGCGATGCGGGCTTTGCTGCTGAATGGCGGCGAGCGAAACCTGAACCACATGTCCACCCAACCCCAAGTCGAAACCGTCTCCACGGGAGCCGACAAGGCCAAGCTGGCCGTTGCCGTGCTGCTGCTCGTGGGCGGGATCGTGGCCTTCTACGCCCTGGGCCAGAAGGACCTGTGGCTGCGCATCGTGGCGCTGCTGGTGCTGCTCGCCGCTTCGGTGGCGATGTTCTTCACGGCCGAGTCCGGCAAGCAGCTGGTCGCCTTCGGCCGTGACTCGGTCAAGGAAGTCAAGAAGGTCGTCTGGCCGACGCGCAAGGAGGCCACGCAGATGACGCTGTACGTCTTTGGCTTCGTCGTCGTGATGGCGCTCTTCATGTTTGCCACCGACAAGACGCTGGAGTGGGTGCTGTACGACCTGATCCTGGGCTGGAAGCGCTGAGCGCCAAAGGTGAACCCGATGTCCGAACCCGAAGTCAGCCCCGTCCCCGCATCGCCCGAAGCCGCGTCCGTCGGCAGCAAGCGCTGGTACGTCGTGCACGCCTACTCCGGCATGGAGAAGGCCGTGGAGCGCAACCTGCGCGAGCGCATCGACCGCGCCGGCATGCAGGACAAGTTCGGCCGCATCCTGGTGCCGACCGAAGAGGTCGTCGAGCTGAAGAACGGCAAGAAGGCCGTCACCGAGCGCCGCTTCTTCCCCGGCTACGTGCTGGTGGAAATGGACATGGCCGACGACACCTGGCACCTGGTGAAGCACACCAGCAAGGTCACCGGCTTCGTCGGCGGCGCACGCAACCGCCCGGCGCCGATCTCCGAAGCCGAGGTGATGAAGATCGTCAACCAGATGCAGGAAGGCGTCGACAAGCCCCGGCCGAAGGTCGAGTGGGTGGTCGGCGAACTGGTCCGCGTCAAGGAAGGCCCCTTCACCGACTTCAATGGCGCCGTCGAAGACGTCAATTACGAAAAGAGCAAGGTCAAGGTCAGCGTCACGATCTTTGGCCGCGCCACCGGCGTCGAGCTCGACTTCGGCCAGGTCGAAAAGATTTGAGTTTCAGCGCGCCCCGCAGCAACCCCGGGGCGTGTGTCGTTTGTGTTGGGTTGAGTGACGAGGAGCCTGCTGCGGCAGGCGTTTGAACTCGGTAGGAGCCATTCATGGCAAAGAAAATCGTCGGCTTCATCAAGCTGCAAGTCCCGGCCGGCAAGGCCAACCCCTCGCCCCCGATCGGCCCGGCGCTGGGCCAGCGCGGCCTGAACATCATGGAGTTCTGCAAGGCGTTCAACGCCCAGACGCAGGGCTACGAACCGGGCCTGAAGCTGCCGGTGGTGATCACCGCCTTCGCCGACAAGAGCTTCACCTTCATCCTGAAGTCGCCGCCGGCGACCGTGCTGCTGAAGAAGGCCGCGAAGATCGACAAGGGCTCCGGCAAGCCGCACCTGGACAAGGTGGGCAAGGTCACGCGCGCCCAGCTCGAAGAGATCGCCAAGGTCAAGATCAAGGACCTCACCGCCGCCGACATGGACGCGGCCGTGAAGACGATCGCCGGCTCCGCCCGTTCGATGGGCCTCACCGTGGAAGGCGTCTGATCATGAGCAAGCTGACCAAGAAGGCCAAGGGCCTGCAAGGCAAGGTCGACAGCACCAAGCTGTACCCGCTGAGCGACGCGCTGTCGCTGGTGAAGAGCGCCGCCACCGCGAAGTTCGATGAATCGATCGACGTCGCCGTGCAGTTGGGCATCGACGCCAAGAAGTCCGACCAGGTGGTGCGTGGTGCCGTCGTCATGCCCAACGGCACCGGCAAGACCAAGCGTGTCGCCGTGTTCGCCCAGGGCGCCAAGGCCGAGGAAGCCAAGGCCGCCGGTGCCGACATCGTCGGCATGGACGACCTGGCCGCCGAGATCAAGGCCGGCAAGATGGACTTCGACGTCGTGATCGCCTCGCCGGACACGATGCGCATCGTCGGTACGCTGGGCCAGGTGCTGGGCCCGCGTGGCCTGATGCCGAACCCCAAGGTCGGCACCGTCACGCCCGACGTCGCCACCGCGGTGAAAAACGCCAAGGCCGGCCAAGTGCAGTTCCGCGTCGACAAGGCCGGCATCGTGCACGGCACGATCGGCCGCCGTTCGTTCGACGACGAGAAGCTCGTCGGCAACCTGCGTGCGCTGATCGAGGCCCTGAACAAGGCCAAGCCGGCAACGAGCAAGGGCATCTACCTGCGCAAGGTGGCGGTGTCGTCGACGATGGGTGTGGGTGTCCGTGTGGACACGCAGTCCATCGCCGCGCAAGCCGCCTGATGAACAACGGGCGGCGCGCCGGTCAAACGCGCCGCTCTCGAGTTTGGTGGGCCGCTGGCCGTGTCAACAACACGGCGAGCGGGCCATCGAAGACCGCTGGTGGGGTGGTGCCAACCGCCCCTTAATGGCCAGCGCAGATGGCGGTCCCGCTGAAGAGGTGATCTTGAAAGAGGTTCCCGACAACAGCTGGTCGCTGCAATCCGGTGTGCCGGCGCGGCAACGCAAAGGCACGTTTTGTGTGAGGAGCAGACCTTGAGTCTCAATCGCAACGAGAAGGCAGCCGTGGTCGACGGCGTGTCCGCGCAAGCGGCACGTTCGCAGACGCTGGCGCTGGCCGAGTACCGTGGCCTCACCGTGGCTCACCTCGACACGCTGCGCCGCCAGGCGCGCGACAAGGGCGTTTATCTTCACGTGCTGAAGAACACGCTCGCCCGTCGCGCCGTCTCCGGCACGCCGTTCGAAGTGGCTTCGGATGCCATGGTCGGCCCGCTGATCTACGGCTTTTCCGAGGATGCCGTTGCCGCCGCGAAAGTCATCGCCGACTTCGCCAAGGGCAACGACAAGCTCGTCATCAAGGGCGGCGCGTACGCCGGCAAGGCGTTGAACGCCGACGGAGTGAAGGCCCTGGCCGCCATTCCGAGCCGCGAAGTGCTGATCGCCCAGGTGGCCGGCCTGCTGAAGTCGCCGATCCAGCGACTGGCAGGTGTGGTCGCCGCGGTGGCCGAGAAAAAGGGTGCTGGTGCCGCGGTGGAAGCCGCGCCCGCAGCCTGACGCATCCGATTCATTGAACCAACTGTTTTCGAGGAACCCCAAATGGCATTCGACAAAGACGCTTTCCTGTCCGCGATGGACAGCATGTCGGTGATGGAACTCAATGACCTGGTGAAGGCCATTGAAGAGAAGTTCGGCGTGTCCGCCGCGGCGATGGCCGCCCCGGCCGCCGGTGGTGCCGGTGGCGCCGCCGCTGCCCCGGTCGAAGAGAAGACCGAATTCAACGTCGTGCTGCTGGAAGCCGGCGCCAACAAGGTGTCGGTCATCAAGGCCGTGCGCGAACTGACGGGCCTGGGCCTGAAGGAAGCCAAGGACATGGTCGACGGCGCGCCCAAGGCCGTGAAGGAAGCGATTCCGAAGGCCGACGCCGAAGCCGCGCTGAAGAAGCTGGTCGAAGCCGGCGCCAAGGCCGAGATCAAGTAAGGCAGTCGCTCCTGTGGCACTTCGGTGCCTCGGGAGCACTTCTCAGGGTGGCGTGCTGCCCTGACAAGTGTTCTCTGATCCGACTGCAGAGAGCCGGTTTGGTCGGACTCCGGTGCAACGCCGGGGTTGTCCGCCAGCGGTTGGTAGTGGCCAACCACCAAGCTTTCAGGCGCAAGACCTGAGCAGCCAGTCGCCGACGAAATCCGTTCCAAGGCCAGGAGCGGGTTCTCGACACGGAGAGTTCAATGGCGCAAGCAACCCCCTACACGTTCACCGAGCGCAAGCGCATCCGCAAGAGCTTCGGCAAGCGTGCGAGCGTTCTCAACGTTCCCTACCTGCTCACGATGCAGAGCGACAGTTACGTCGCCTTCCTGCAAAAAGACGTGCCGCCGGCCAAGCGCAAGCCCGAGGGGCTGCAGGCTGCCTTCCTGTCCGCGTTCCCGATCGTGTCGCACAACGGGTTCGTGGAGATGAAGTTCCTCGAATTCAACATCGCGAAGCCGCCCTTCGACGTGCGTGAGTGCCAGCAGCGCGGCCTCACCTTCGCCGCCGCCGTGCGCGCGAAGCTGCAGATGATCATCTACGACCGGGAATCGCACCCGGCGAAGGTGGTCAAGGAGATCAAGGAACAAGAGGTCTACATGGGCGAGGTGCCCCTGATGACCGACTACGGTTCCTTCGTCGTCAACGGCACCGAACGTGTCATCGTCAGCCAGCTGCACCGCAGCCCGGGCGTGTTCTTCGAACACGACAAGGGCAAGACGCACAGCAGCGGCAAGCTGCTGTTCAGCGCCCGCATCATTCCCTACCGCGGTTCCTGGCTGGACTTCGAGTTCGACCCCAAGGACGTGCTGTTCTTCCGCGTCGACCGCCGCCGCAAGATGCCGGTGACCATTCTGCTGAAGGCCATCGGCCTGAACCCCGAGCAGATCCTGGCGCACTTCTTCGTCAACGACAGCTTCCGCCTGATGGACTCGGGCGCGCAGATGGAGTTTGTCGCCGAGCGCCTGAAGGGCGAGGTCGCGCGCTTCGACCTGACCGACAAAAACGGCAACGTCATCGTTGAGAAGGACAAGCGCATCACCGCGCGCCACGTGAAGCAGCTGGAAGCCTCGGGCACCGGCTTCGTCAGCGTGCCGGAAGACTTCCTGGTCGGCCGCGTCATCGCACGCAACATGGTCGACCCCGACACCGGTGAAATCGTCGCCAAGGCCAACGACGAGCTCACCGAAGCGCTGCTGAAGAAGCTGCGTGCTGCCGGCATCAAGGACATCCAGTGCCTGTTCACCAATGAACTGAGCCAGGGCGCCTACATCAGCCAGACGCTGGCGTCTGACGAAACCGCCGACCAGCTGGCTGCGCGTGTGGCCATCTACCGCATGATGCGCCCCGGCGAGCCGCCGACCGAAGACGCCGTCGAAGCGCTGTTCCACCGCCTGTTCTACAGCGAGGACACCTACGACCTGAGCCGCGTCGGCCGCATGAAGTTCAACGCCCGCGTGGGCCGCGACGTGCCCGAAGGCAAGATGACGCTGAGCAACGACGACATCCTCGATGTCGTCAAGATCCTCGTCGACCTGCGCAACGGCAACGGCGACGTCGACGACATCGACCACCTCGGCAACCGCCGTGTGCGCTGTGTCGGCGAACTGGCCGAAAACCAGTACCGCAGCGGTCTCGCGCGCATCGAGAAGGCCGTGAAGGAGCGTCTGGGCCAGGCCGAGACCGAAGCGCTGATGCCGCACGACCTGATCAACTCCAAGCCGATTTCCGCGGCGCTGAAGGAGTTCTTCGGTGCGAGCCAGCTGTCGCAGTTCATGGACCAGACCAACCCGCTGTCGGAGATCACGCACAAGCGGCGTGTCTCGGCCCTGGGCCCGGGTGGTCTGACGCGTGAACGTGCCGGCTTCGAAGTGCGCGACGTGCACCCCACGCACTACGGCCGTGTCTGCCCGATCGAAACGCCGGAAGGCCCGAACATCGGCCTGATCAACTCGCTGGCCCTGTACGCGCAGCTGAACGAATACGGCTTCCTCGAGACGCCGTACCGCCGCGTGAACGACGGCAAGGTGACGAACCAGATCGACTACCTGTCGGCCATCGAAGAAGGCAAGTACGTCATCGCCCAGGCCAACGCCTCGCTGGACAAGGACGGCAAGCTGGTCGACGAACTGGTGTCGGCGCGCGAAAAGGGCGAGTCGGTGCTGCTGAGCCCGGAACGTGTGCAGTACATGGACGTGGCGCCGGCGCAGATCGTGTCGGTGGCCGCTTCGCTGGTGCCCTTCCTCGAGCACGACGACGCGAACCGCGCGCTGATGGGCGCCAACATGCAGCGCCAGGCCGTGCCGGTGCTGCGCCCCGAGAAGGCGCTGGTCGGTACCGGTGTTGAACGTGTGGCCGCGGTCGACTCGGGCACCGTGGTCACCGCCCGCCGCGGCGGCATCGTGGACTACGTCGACACCAACCGCATCGTCATCCGCGTCAACGACGCGGAGACGGTGGCCGGTGAAGTCGGCGTCGACATCTACAACCTGATCAAGTACCAGCGTTCGAACCAGAACACGAACATCCACCAGCGTCCCATCGTCAAGCGCGGCGACCATGTCGGCGCCGGCGACGTGGTGGCCGACGGCGCCAGCACCGACATCGGTGAACTGGCCCTGGGCCAGAACATGCTGGTCGCGTTCATGCCCTGGAACGGCTACAACTTCGAAGACTCGATCCTGATCTCGGAACGTGTCGTCGCCGAAGACCGCTACACCTCGATCCACATCGAGGAACTGGTGGTGATGGCGCGCGACACCAAGCTGGGCTCGGAAGAAATCACGCGCGATATCCCGAACCTGAGCGAGCAGCAACTGGCCCGCCTGGACGAGAGCGGCATCGTCTACATCGGCGCCGAGGTGAACCCCGGCGACGTGCTGGTCGGCAAGGTCACGCCCAAGGGCGAGACCACGCTGACGCCGGAAGAGAAGCTGCTGCGCGCGATCTTCGGCGAGAAGGCCTCCGACGTGAAGGACACCTCGCTGCGTGTCGACCAGGGCACCAGCGGCACCGTCATCGACGTGCAGGTCTTCACCCGTGAAGGCATCCAGCGCGACAAGCGCGCCCAGCAGATCATCGACGACGAGCTGAAGCGTTTCCGCCTCGACCTGAACGACCAGCTGCGCATCGTCGAGGCCGACGCCTTCGACCGGATCGAGAAGCTGCTGAACGGCAAGGTCGCCAATGGCGGCCCGCAGAAGATCGCCAAGGGCACGACCATCGACAAAGCCTACCTGGCCAGCGTCGAGAAGTACCACTGGTTCGACATCCGCCCGGCGGAAGACGAGGTCGCGAACCAGCTGGAAAGCATCAAGAACAGCCTGGAGCAGACGCGCCACAGCTTCGACCTGGCCTTCGAAGAGAAGCGCAAGAAGCTGACCCAGGGCGACGAGCTGCCGGCCGGCGTGCTGAAGATGGTGAAGGTCTACCTCGCCGTCAAGCGCCGCCTGCAGCCCGGCGACAAGATGGCCGGCCGCCACGGCAACAAGGGTGTGGTGTCCAAGATCACCGCGGTCGAGGACATGCCCTACATGGCCGACGGCACACCGTGCGACATCGTGCTGAACCCGCTGGGCGTGCCGTCACGGATGAACGTCGGCCAGGTGCTGGAAGTGCACCTGGGCTGGGCCGGCAAGGGCATCGGCCAGCGCATCGGCAACATGCTGCAGGAGCAGGCGCGTGCCGCCGAGCTGCGCAGCTTCTTCGACGAGCTGTACAACAAGTCCGGCGGCAAGAACGAGGACCTGGCGGCGCTGAGCGACGACGAGGTCGTCGAGATGGCGAAGAACCTGCAGCACGGCGTGCCGTTTGCGACCCCGGTGTTCGACGGCGCGAAGGAAGAAGAAATCCGCGCGATGCTGAAGCTGGCCTATCCGGACGACATCGCCAAGCGCAAGGGTCTGACCGAGACACGCACCCAGGCCACGCTGCACGACGGCCGCACCGGCGACGCCTTCGAGCGCCCGGTCACGGTCGGCTACATGCACGTGCTGAAGCTGCACCACCTGGTCGACGACAAGATGCACGCGCGTTCGACCGGCCCGTACTCGCTGGTCACGCAGCAGCCGCTGGGCGGCAAGGCGCAGTTCGGCGGCCAGCGCTTCGGCGAAATGGAAGTCTGGGCGCTGGAAGCCTATGGCGCCTCGTACATCCTGCAGGAAATGCTGACCGTCAAGTCCGACGACGTGAACGGCCGCACCAAGGTCTACGAAAGCATCGTCAAGGGCGAGCACGCCATCGAGGCCGGCATGCCCGAATCGTTCAACGTCCTCGTCAAGGAGATCCGCTCCCTTGGCATCGACATTGAACTGGAACGCAATTAAGGAGCAGATGCATGAAGGGACTACTCGACCTTTTCAAGCAGTTCACCCCCGACGAACACTTCGACGCGATCAAGATCGGGCTGGCAAGCCCGGAGAAGATCCGCTCGTGGTCGTTCGGCGAGGTGAAGAAGCCCGAGACCATCAACTACCGCACCTTCAAGCCCGAACGTGACGGCCTGTTCTGCGCCAAGATCTTCGGCCCGATCAAGGACTACGAGTGCCTGTGCGGCAAGTACAAGCGCCTGAAGCACCGCGGTGTCATCTGCGAGAAGTGCGGCGTCGAGGTCACGCAGACCAAGGTGCGCCGCGAGCGCATGGGTCACATCGACCTGGCCGCGCCCTGCGCGCACATCTGGTTCCTGAAGAGCCTGCCGTCGCGTCTGGGCCTGGTGCTGGACATGACGCTGCGCGACATCGAGCGTGTGCTGTACTTCGAAGCGTACGTGGTCGTCGACCCCGGCATGACGCCGCTGAAGAAGTTCAGCATCATGTCCGAGGACGACTGGGAAGCGAAACACGCCGAGTACGGTGACGAGTTCACCGCGCTGATGGGTGCCGAAGGCATCCGCAAGCTGCTGGAAGAGCTGGACCTGGACGTCGAGATCGACAAGATCCGCAACGATCTGACCGGCTCCGAGCTGAAGATCAAGAAGAACTCCAAGCGCCTGAAGGTGATGGAAGCCTTCAAGAAGAGCGGCATCAAGCCGCACTGGATGGTGATGGAAGTGCTGCCGGTGCTGCCGCCGGACCTGCGTCCGCTGGTGCCGCTGGACGGTGGCCGCTTCGCCACCAGCGACCTGAACGACCTGTACCGCCGCGTCATCAACCGCAACAACCGCCTGGCCCGGCTGCTGGAGCTGAAGGCGCCGGAAATCATCGTGCGCAACGAAAAGCGCATGCTGCAGGAAGCAGTCGATTCGCTGCTGGACAACGGCCGTCGCGGCAAGGCGATGACGGGCGCGAACAAGCGCGCGCTGAAGTCGCTGGCCGACATGATCAAGGGCAAGAGCGGCCGCTTCCGCCAGAACCTGCTGGGCAAGCGCGTCGACTACTCGGGCCGTTCGGTCATCGTCGTCGGCCCGACGCTGAAGCTGCACCAGTGCGGCCTGCCCAAGCTGATGGCCATCGAGCTGTTCAAGCCCTTCATCTTCTCGCGCCTGGAGGCGATGGGCATCGCCACCACCATCAAGGCCGCGAAGAAGGAAGTCGAGAGCGGCACGCCGGTGGTGTGGGACATCCTTGAAGAAGTCATCAAGGAACACCCGGTGCTGCTGAACCGCGCGCCGACGCTGCACCGCCTGGGCATCCAGGCCTTCGAGCCGGTGCTGATCGAAGGCAAGGCGATCCAGCTGCATCCGCTGGTGTGCTCGGCCTTCAACGCCGACTTCGACGGCGACCAGATGGCCGTTCACGTGCCGCTGTCGATCGAAGCGCAGATGGAAGCCCGCACGCTGATGCTGGCCTCCAACAACGTGCTGTTCCCGGCCAACGGCGAACCGTCGATCGTGCCGTCGCAAGACGTGGTGCTGGGCCTGTACTACGCCACCCGCGAGCGCATCAACGGCCGCGGCGAAGGCATGGTCTTCAGCGACCTGAAGGAGCTGCAGCGTGCGCTGGAGACCGGCGCCGTCGAGATCACCGCCAAGGTGAACGTGCGCCTGACCGAGTGGACGAAAAACAAGGACACGGGTGAATTCGAACCCGAGACCAAGCTCGTCGCCACCACCGTCGGCCGTGCGCTGCTGTCGGAGATCCTGCCCAAGGGCCTGCCGTTCGCGAACATCAACAAGGCGCTGAAGAAGAAGGAAATCTCGCGCCTGATCAACACCAGCTTTCGCAAGTGCGGCCTGAAGGAGACCGTGGTCTTCGCCGACAAGCTGCTGCAAAGCGGCTTCCGGCTGGCCACGCGCGCCGGCATCTCGATCGCCATCGACGACATGCTGGTGCCCAAGGAGAAGCCGGGCCTGATCGAGCGCGCGGAAAAGGAAGTGAAGGAGATCGAGCAGCAGTACGTCTCGGGTCTCGTCACCGCCGGCGAGCGCTACAACAAGGTCGTGGACATCTGGGGCAAGACCGGCGACGAAGTCGGCAAGGTCATGATGTCGCAGCTGGCCAAGCAGAAGGTGCTGGACCGCAACGGCAAGGAAGTGGACCAGGAGTCGTTCAACTCCATCTACATGATGGCCGACTCGGGCGCCCGCGGTTCTGCCGCGCAGATCCGCCAGCTGGCCGGCATGCGTGGCCTGATGGCCAAGCCTGACGGCAGCATCATCGAGACGCCGATCACCGCGAACTTCCGCGAAGGTCTGAACGTTCTGCAGTACTTCATCTCCACCCACGGCGCGCGCAAGGGCCTGGCGGACACGGCGCTGAAGACCGCGAACTCGGGTTACCTGACGCGCCGCCTGGTCGACGTGACGCAGGACCTGGTGGTCACCGAAGACGACTGCGGCACCAACAACGGCATGAACCGCCGTGCGCTGGTGGAAGGTGGTGAAGTCATCGAAAGCCTGCGCGACCGGATTCTCGGCCGCGTGACGGCGATCGAGGTGCTGCACCCGGAGACCCAGGAGCTGATGGTCACGGCCGGCACGATGCTGGACGAGGACCTGATCGACGTGCTCGAAGCCGCCGGTGTCGACGAGGTCAAGGTCCGCACCGCGTTGACCTGCGGCACGCGTTTCGGCATCTGCGCCAAGTGCTACGGCCGCGACCTGGGCCGTGGCGGTGTCGTCAACGTCGGCGAGGCGATCGGCGTCATCGCCGCGCAGTCGATCGGCGAACCCGGCACGCAGCTGACGATGCGCACCTTCCACATCGGTGGTGCGGCCTCGCGCGCGGCCGTGGCTTCCAGCGTCGACGCCAAGAGCGAAGGCATCATCGGCTTCAACGCCACGATGCGCTACGTCACGAACGGCAAGGGCGAACTGGTCGTCATCTCGCGTTCGGGCGAAATCGTCATCGCCGACCAGCACGGTCGCGAGCGTGAGCGCCACAAGCTGCCCTACGGTGCCATCCTCAACATCAAGCCCGACCAGCACGTCAAGGCCGGCACGGTGCTGGCCAATTGGGACCCGCTGACGCGCCCCATCATCACGGAATTCGCCGGCAAGGCGAAGTTCGAGAACGTCGAGGAAGGCGTGACGGTGGCCAAGCAGGTCGACGAGGTCACAGGCCTGTCGACGCTGGTGGTCATCGACAGCAAGCGCCGCGGCGCGACCAAGGTCGTGCGGCCGCAGGTCAAGCTGCTGGACGCGGCGGGTGTCGAGGTGAAGATCCCCGGCACCGACCACGCGGTGACGATTGGTTTCCCGGTCGGCGCCCTGGTGCAGATCCGCGACGGCCAGGACCTGATGCCCGGCGAAGTGCTGGCGCGCATTCCGATGGAAGGCCAGAAGACGCGTGACATCACCGGCGGTCTGCCGCGTGTGGCCGAGCTGTTCGAAGCCCGTTCGCCGAAGGATGTGGGCACGCTGGCCGAGATCACCGGCACCATCAGCTTCGGCAAGGAGACCAAGGGCAAGAACCGCCTGCAGATCACCGACCCCGAAGGCAAGGTGCACGAGGAACTGGTCGCCAAGGAAAAGAACATCCTGGTGCACGAAGGTCAGGTGGTCAACCGCGGCGAACTGGTGGTCGACGGCAGCGCCGACCCGCAGGACATCCTGCGCCTGCTGGGCATCGAGGAACTGGCGCGCTACATCGTCGACGAAGTGCAGGACGTCTACCGCTTGCAGGGTGTGAAGATCAACGACAAACACATCGAGGTGATCGTTCGCCAGATGCTGCGTCGTGTGCAGATCACGAACCCGGGCGACACCGGCTACATCTCGGGCGAACAGGTGGAGCGCAGCGAGCTGCTCGACACCAACGACCGCATGCGCGCCGAAGGCAAGACGATCGCCACGCACGCCGACGTGCTGCTGGGCATCACGAAGGCGTCGCTGTCGACCGACAGCTTCATCTCGGCGGCTTCGTTCCAGGAAACCACCCGCGTGCTCACCGAGGCTGCCATCATGGGCAAGCGCGACGAGCTGCGTGGCCTGAAGGAAAACGTCATCGTCGGCCGCCTGATTCCCGCAGGCACCGGCATGGCCTTCCACCAGGCGCGCAAGACCAAGGAGGCGATGGACGAAAGCGAGCGCCGTGCGATCGCGATGCAGGAGGCCGAGGAATTGGCCGCCGTGCAGATGGCCAACGTCGACGCGGCAGCGGCCGCCGGCGGCAGCGGCGACGCAACGGAGTGAGG
>JBASTF010001013.1:0-2334 GCA_049274755.1 Rubrivivax sp.
GCCGGGCGCCGCCGCCGTCAGCGTGCTGTAGCCGGCCTGGTTGCCCTGCACGCTGGCCTGGGCCTTGGCCTGGTCGAACTGGGCCTTGGCGGCCTTCAGCGTCGTTTCTCGGCGCTCGAGTTCGGCGGCGCTGATGAAACCCTGGTCGCGCAGGCCCTTGTAGCGCTTGAAGTCGGCATCGGCCAGTTCCAGGTTCACCTGGGCCGATTGCAGCGCGGCGCTGGCCGCTGTCTGCGACAGCTTCAGGTCTTCCGGGTCCAGCTGGGCCAGCACCTCGCCAGCCTTCACACGCTGGCCCAGTTCGGCGGGGCGGCTCGTCATCTTGCCGCCGACGCGGAAGCCCAGCCGCGATTCGGTGCGCGCCCGCACCTCGGCGGCGTATTCGTGGGCACCGCCGGCACTGTCGGCAGCCACCGTCATCGTGCGCACCGCGCGCACCGGTTCGGGTGCCGGTTCCTGCTTCGAACAGGCGGCCAGCAAGGCCGCACTCAGGAACAGCAATGGCAGGGGAGAAGAGAACTTCATGGTGCCGGCACCGGAGTTAATGACTGACCGGTCAGTAATGTAGGCAAGGGTTTGCGCCATGTCAACGCAAACCCAGGGCCGGGGCCCTGCCGGAGCGAGGCGAAAATCATGCCGTGAGCGTCGACCACTACGAAAACTTTCCCGTCGCCTCGGTGCTGTGCCCGCCGGCGCTGCGCCCGGCCGTCGTGGCCATCTACCACTTCGCCCGCACGGCCGACGACATCGCCGACGAAGGCGACGCACCGCCCGCGCAGCGCCTGGCCGTGCTGGCGGCCTACCGCGAAGACCTGGCCGCCATCGTCGCCGGCCGCCAGCCCAGCGAACGCTGGCGGCGCGTGTTCGTGCCGCTGGCCGCGGTGCTGGAACGCCACCGGCTGCCACCGCAGCTGCTGCACGACCTGCTCGATGCTTTCGTGCAGGACGTGGGCAACCGGCTGTACGCCGACCGCGCGGCGCTGCTGGACTACTGCCGGCGTTCGGCCAACCCCGTCGGCCGCCTGCTGCTGCACTTGTACGGCGTGGCCGATGCGCCGTCGCTGCGCCAGTCCGACGCCATCTGCTCGGCGCTGCAGCTGGTCAACTTCTGGCAGGACATCAGCGTCGACACGCCGCGTGGCCGGGTCTACGTGCCCCAGGAAGCGCTGGCCGCGCAAAGCCTGGCCGTGCAGGACCTGTCCGGCCCCGACAGCACCGCCACACGTGCCCTGGTGCGCCAGCTCTGCGACGAAGCGCGGGTGCTGATGCTGGCCGGCGCACCGCTGGCGCTGCAACTGCCGGGCCGCGCCGGCTGGGAACTGCGCCTGGTCGTGCAAGGCGGCTTGCGCATTCTGGAGAGAATCGCAGCCATGGACCACGCCACGCTGCATGCGCGCCCCCGGCTGACGGCGCTCGACTTCCCCCGCCTGCTCTGGCGCGCCCTGCGCATGCGCCGCGCATGACACCCGAACAGTACGTGCAGGACCGGGCCTCGAAGAGCGGCTCGTCGTTCTACTACGCCTTCCTCTTCCTGCCGCCGCCGCGGCGGGCTGCGATCACGGCCTTCTACGCCTTCTGCCGCGAGGTCGACGACGTCGTCGACGAGGTGCACGACCCGGGGGTGGCCGCCACCAAGCTGCAGTGGTGGCGCGGCGAGGTCGCCAACGCCTTCGCCGGCCAGCCCACACACCCGGTGATGCAGGCCTTGCTGCCGCTGGCGCCGCAGTTCGGCATCGAGCCGGCACACCTGAACGCCGTCATCGACGGCTGCCAGATCGACCTGGAGCAAACACGCTTTCTCGACTTCGCCGGGCTCTCGCGTTACTGCCACCTGGTGGCCGGCATCGTCGGCGAGGTGGCGGCCAGCATCTTCGGCCGCACGCAGGCCGACACCGTGCGCTACGCGCACACGCTGGGGCGCGCGATGCAGCTCACCAACATCATCCGCGACGTCGGCGACGACGCCCGCCGCGGCCGCATCTACCTGCCGGTGAGCGAACTGCAGCGTTTCGACGTCAAGGCCCACGAGATCCTGAAGCGCGACGCACCCTGGGGCTACAGCGAACGTTTCACCGCGCTGATGCAGTTCCAGGCCGAACGTGCACACGCCACCTACGACCAAGCCCTGGCCCTGCTGCCCGAGGCCGACCGCCAGCCGCAGAAGCCCGGGCTGATGATGGCCAACATCTACCGCACGCTGCTGCGCGAGATCGAAGGCCAGGGCTTCCAGGTGCTGCACCAGCGCACCTCGCTGACACCGCTGCGCAAGCTGTGGATCGCCGCGCGCACCCACGTGCGTGGCCGCTGAAGGGGCCTGCGTGAAGCGGGTCGCTG
>JBASTF010001014.1:0-4445 GCA_049274755.1 Rubrivivax sp.
GGGCGACAACGTCAGCATCACGGTGAAGCTGATCGCGCCGATCGCGATGGAAGAAGGCCTGCGCTTCGCCATCCGCGAAGGCGGCCGCACCGTCGGCGCCGGCGTCGTGGCAAAGATCATCGAATAAGGATCGGCCATGAGCACGAAGCAAAAGATCCGCATCCGCCTGAAGGCCTTCGACTACAAGCTGATCGACCAGTCGGCGCTGGAAATCGTCGACACCGCCAAGCGCACCGGCGCCATCGTCAAGGGCCCGGTGCCCCTGCCGACGCGCATGCAGCGTTTCGACATCCTGCGTTCGCCGCACGTCAACAAGACCAGCCGCGACCAGTTCGAGATCCGCACGCACCAGCGCCTGATGGACATCGTCGACCCGACCGACAAGACCGTGGACGCGCTGATGAAGCTCGACCTGCCGGCCGGCGTGGACGTCGAGATCAAGCTGCAGTAAGAAAAACTGCTACACTATCGGGCTTCCCTGGTTTTGACCGGGGAAGCCCCATTTCGCCGTGCCCATCTTCGGGTGGCAAGGCGACCGCCCCGGGCAATCGATCTCGGGATCGTGAACAAGGCGCCCTGAACGGGTGCTGGAGAAAACCATGAGCATGAGCGAACAGCTCGGCTTGCTGGGCCGCAAGGTGGGCATGACGCGCATCTTCACGGACGATGGCGACACCATCCCCGTGACGGTGCTCGACGTGTCGAACAACCGGGTCACGCAGGTCAAGACGGCTGAATCCGACGGCTACAGCGCGCTGCAAATCGCGTTCGGCGCCAAGAAGGCCAGCCGCGTCAACAAGCCCGCAGCCGGGCATCTGGCCAAGGCCGGTGTCGAAGCGGGCGAAGTCCTGAAGGAGTTCCGCGTCACCGCCGACATCGCCGGCCAGCACAAGGCCGGTTCGGTCGTGCCGGTGACGATCTTCGCCGCGGGCCAGAAGGTCGACGTGCAGGGCACCTCGATCGGCAAGGGCTACGCCGGCACGATCAAGCGCCACAACTTCAGCTCGCAGCGCGCGTCGCACGGCAACAGCCGTTCGCACAACGTGCCGGGCTCGATCTCGATGGCGCAAGACCCGGGCCGCGTGTTCCCGGGCAAGAAGATGACCGGCCACATGGGCGACGAAACCGTCACCACCCAGAACCTCGACATCGTCCGTGTGGACGAGGCGCGTTCGCTGCTGCTCGTGCGCGGCGCCGTGCCGGGTGCGAAAAACGGCCATGTGGTCGTGCGCCCCGCCGTCAAGGCCAAGCTGAAGAAGGGGGCTTGAACATGCAACTTGAGCTCCTGAACGAACAAGGCCAGGCCACGGCCAAGGTCGACGCGCCGGACACCGTGTTCGCGCGTGACTACAACGAGGCCCTGGTGCACCAGGTCGTCGTCGCTTTCCAGGCCAACGCGCGCCAGGGCACCCGTGCCCAGATGGACCGCGGCGAGGTCAAGCACTCGACGAAGAAGCCGTTCCGCCAGAAGGGCACCGGCCGCGCCCGCGCCGGTATGACCAGCTCGCCGCTGTGGCGTGGCGGTGGTCGCATCTTCCCGAACCGGCCCGACGAGAACTTCTCGCACAAGGTCAACAAGAAGATGTACCGCGCCGGCATGGCGTCGATCCTGTCGCAGCTGGCCCGCGATGGCCGCCTGGCCGTGGTCGACAGCCTCAGCGTCGACGCGCCGAAGACCAAGCTGCTGGCCGCCAAGCTCAAGGCCATGGGCCTGGAATCGGTGATGGTCATCGCCGACACCATCGACGACAACCTCGCGCTGGCTTCGCGCAACCTGGCCAACGTGCTGGTCGTCGAGCCGCGTTATGCCGATCCGCTGTCGCTGGTCTTCTACAAGAAGGTGCTGGTGACCAAGGGCGCGATCGAGCAGCTCAAGGAGATGTACGCATGAGCCGCATCAATCTCTCGCCGGCCGAGCGCAAGTTCGACGAAGGCCGCCTGGCGACGATCCTGGTCGCGCCGATCATCTCCGAGAAGGCCACGCGCATCGCCGAGAAGCAGAACCAGGTTCTGTTCAAGGTGCTGCGCGACGCGACCAAGCCCGAGATCAAGGCTGCCGTTGAACTGATGTTCAAGGTCGAGGTCGCGTCGGTCAGCACCGCCGTGCAAAAGGGCAAGGTCAAGCGCTTCGGCCGTTCCATCGGCCGCCGCGACCACGTCAAGAAGGCGTTTGTCGTGCTGAAGCCGGGCCAGGAGCTCAACTTCTCCGGGGAGGCCGCGTAATGGCTGTCGTCAAGGTCAAACCCACTTCGCCCGGCCGCCGTGGCGTGGTGAAGGTGGTGCACAAGCACCTGCACAAGGGCGCGCCGGAAGCTTCGCTGCTGGAACCGCAGAAGCAGAAGTCCGGCCGCAACAACAACGGCCACATCACGATGCGGCACAAGGGCGGTGGCCACAAGCACCACTACCGCGTTGTCGACTTCGTGCGCAACAAGGACGGCATCCCGGCGAAGGTCGAGCGCATCGAGTACGACCCGAACCGCACGGCCCACATCGCGCTGGTCGTCTACGCCGACGGCGAGCGCCGCTACATCATCGCCCCGCGCGGTGTCGAAGCCGGTGCGACGCTGCTGAGCGGCGCCGAAGCGCCGATCAAGGCCGGCAACACGCTGCCGATCCGCAACATCCCGGTGGGTTCCATCATCCACTGCGTCGAGATGCTGCCGGGCAAGGGCGCGCAGATCGCGCGTTCGGCCGGTGCCAGCGTCACGCTGATGGCCCGCGAAGGCATCTACGCGCAGGTTCGCCTGCGTTCGGGTGAAGTGCGCAAGATCCACATCGACTGCCGCGCCACGATCGGCGAGGTCAGCAACGAAGAGCACAGCCTGCGCCAGTACGGCAAGGCCGGTGCGATCCGCTGGAAGGGCATCCGCCCGACCGTGCGCGGCGTTGCGATGAACCCGGTGGACCACCCGCACGGCGGCGGCGAAGGCCGCACCGGCGAAGGTCAGCCGCAGGTGTCGCCGTGGAACACCCTGACGAAGGGCTACCGCACGCGGAACAACAAGCGCACGCAGACGATGATCGTCTCGCGTCGCAAGAAGTGAGGTCGTAGAACATGACCCGTTCGCTGAAAAAAGGTCCCTTCGTGGACCACCACCTGATTGCCAAGGTCGAGAAGGCCGCCGCCATCAAGGACAAGAAGCCGATCAAGACCTGGTCGCGCCGCTCGACGATCCTGCCCGAGTTCATCGGCCTGACCGTCGCCGTGCACAACGGCAAGCAGCACGTCCCCGTCTACGTGACCGACCAAATGGTCGGCCACAAGCTCGGCGAATTCGCCCTCACCCGCTTGTTCAAGGGTCACCCCGCGGACAAGAAGGCGAAGAAGTAAGGAGCCCGCGACATGGAAACCAAAGCAAGTGTTCGCGGTGTGCGCCTGTCGGTGGACAAGGGTCGTCTCGTCGCCGACATGATCCGCGGCAAGAAGGTCGACCAGGCGCTGAACATCCTGGCGTTCACGCAGAAGAAGGCCGCCCTGATCATCAAGAAGGCGGTCGACTCTGCGGTGGCCAATGCCGAGCACAACGACGGCGCCGACATCGACGAGCTGAAGATCAAGGCTATCTACGTCGAGCAGGGTGCCACGCTGAAGCGTTTCTCGGCCCGCGCCAAGGGCCGTGGCAACCGCATCAGCAAGGGCACGTGCCACATCTTCGTGACCGTCGGCAACTGAGGCGCTAGGAAGAACCATGGGACAGAAAATCCATCCGACCGGCTTCCGCCTCAGCGTCACTCGCGCCTGGGGTTCACGCTGGTTCGCCACGAACCGCAACTTCGCCGGCATGCTGGCCGAAGACCTGCAGGTGCGTGACTATCTGAAGGGCAAGCTGAAGAACGCGGCCGTGTCGCGCATCCTCATCGAGCGCCCGGCCAAGAACGCCCGCATCACGATCTTCTCGGCACGTCCGGGCGTCGTGATCGGCAAGAAGGGCGAGGACATCGAGAACCTGAAGGCCGAACTGGGCCGTCGCCTGGGCGTGCCCGTGGCGGTGAACATCGAGGAAGTGCGCAAGCCCGAAATCGATGCCCAGCTGATCGCCGACTCGATCACCCAGCAGCTCGAGAAGCGCATCATGTTCCGCCGCGCGATGAAGCGCGCGATGCAGAACGCGATGCGCCTGGGCGCGCAGGGCATCAAGATCATGTCCTCGGGCCGTTTGAACGGCATCGAAATCGCGCGCTGTGAGTGGTACCGCGAAGGTCGTGTGCCGCTCCACACGCTGAAGGCCGACATCGACTACGGTTTCTCGGAAGCCAAGACCACCTACGGCGTCATCGGCGTCAAGGTCTGGGTCTACCGCGGTGACCGCCTGGCCAACGGCGAAGCGCCGGTGATCCCGAAGACCGAAGGCGAAGACGACCGCCGCAACCGCCGCCCGCCGCGTGGCGACCGTCCGGGCGGTGACCGTCCGGGTGCTGGCCGTGGCCGCCCCGGTGGTGAC
>JBASTF010001015.1:0-3556 GCA_049274755.1 Rubrivivax sp.
GCGCAGACACGGGCGGCGCATGGCGGCTGGCGCTGGCCCTGGCGCTGGCCATTGGCGCCGAACTCATCGGCTATTTCGCGCCCGACACCTTGCCATGGCGTGGCGCGGGGCTCGCCGTCGCTGCACTGGCCATCTGGTGTGCCGGGTTCGATGTCTACAAGAAGGGTTTTGCCGCACTGCGCCGCGGCCGGCTGAACATCAACGCCTTGATGACCGTGGCGGTGACGGGGGCCTTCGTCATCGGACAGTGGCCGGAAGCCGCGATGGTGATGGCCTTGTACGCCATTGCCGAAGCCATCGAGGCACGTGCCGTCGACCGGGCTCGCAATGCCATCAAGAGTCTGCTGGCGATGGCGCCGGAGGAAGCGTCGGTGCGCCAGCCCGATGGCAGCTGGGCCACGGTGGCCGTGGCATCGATTGCGCTGGGTGCGACGCTGCGCGTGAAACCTGGCGAGCGGGTGCCGATGGATGGTGTCGTGCGTGCCGGCAACACCAGCATCAACCAGGCGCCGGTGACCGGCGAGAGCATCCCGGTGGACAAGGCAGCCGGCGACCCGGTGTTCGCTGGTACGATCAACGCGTCGGGCACGGTCGAGATCGAGGTGACGGCGTTGGCGTCGAAGTCGACGCTGGCGCGCATCATCCACGCGGTGGAAGAGGCGCAGGCGACACGTGCGCCGATGCAGGGCTTCGTCGACCGGTTCGCCGCCGTCTACACCCCCGCGATCTTCGTCATTGCGCTGGTCGTCGCGTTGAGCGGGCCCTGGCTGTTCGGCTGGAGTTGGCTGACGGCGGTCTACAAGGCACTGGTGCTGCTGGTCATCGCCTGTCCCTGCGCGCTGGTGATCTCGACGCCGGTCACCGTCGTCAGCGGCCTGGCCGCCGCTGCACGCCGCGGCATCCTGATCAAGGGCGGCATCTACCTCGAAGAGGCGCGCAAGCTGAAGGCCATCGCGCTGGACAAGACCGGCACGATCACGGAAGGCAAGCCGCGCCTCGTGACCTGGGCCATCGTCGCACCGCAGGCCGACGCAGGCCCGGTCGAGCATGTCGCCGCAGCGCTGGCAAGCCACTCGGACCATCCGGTGTCGCTGGCGATCGCCGCGGGCCTGCAGGCCAGCAGCGTCGAGGTCCGCGACTTCACGGCACTGGCCGGGCGGGGCGTGCAGGCGCGTGTGGGCGACGAGACCTATGTGCTCGGCAACCGCCGTCTGATGGAAGAGCGTGGCCAGTGTCCGCCGGCGCTCGAGGCGCGGCTCAAGACGCACGAGGAGGCCGGGCACACGGTGACGATGCTGGCTTCGGCCCAGGGCGTGCTGGCGATCTTTGCCGTGGCCGACACGATCAAGCCATCGTCGCGCGAGGCCGTGGCGTCGCTGCGTTCGCTGGGCATCGTGCCGGTGATGCTGACCGGCGACAACCAGGCCACCGCCACGGCGATCGCGCAGCAGGCCGGCATCGCCGAGGCGCGGGGCAATCTGCTGCCCGAGGACAAGCTCGGTGCCGTCAAGGCCCTGCAGCAGACGCACGGTCCGACGGCCATGACCGGCGACGGCATCAACGATGCGCCGGCGCTGGCGCAGGCCGACATCGGGGTCGCGATGGGCGCAGCCGGAACCGACACCGCGATGGAGGCCGCCGATGTCGTGGTCATGAACGACGATCTGCGGCGCATCGCGGAGACGGTGAAGCTGTCGCGGTCCACGCATGCCGTGCTGTGGCAGAACATCAGCCTGGCACTGGGCATCAAGACGGTGTTCCTGTTGCTGGCCGTGTTCGGCAATGCATCGATGTGGATGGCGGTGTTCGCCGACATGGGGGCGAGCCTGCTTGTCGTGATGAATGGCCTGCGGCTGCTGGGCAAGGTGGGCAGGACATGAGATCCGGCCCGGATCGAGCCGGGGCGTCTCACTGGCGTATCAGTGGGTTCTCGGCGATGTGAACCAGGAAGGGCTTCGACGAAAAACCCGATGGTGCGATCTTGGCCACGTCGACGGCACGTCTGTCGAGGCCGTTGAAGGTCCACGCGAACTGCCGGCTGCCACTGCGGAAGGTCACGGTTTCACCGTATCGGACGTTCAGGTACCTCGCCGCGTCGATGTCCACGACGCGGCCAGTGGCGGCGGCATCCGCCGGCTGGCCGTAGTAGGACTGACCGCTCCCGAAGGTGCCGGCGCCTGCGGCACCCGTCGCGAAGGTCACGGCCAGCACGACGATGCCGCCGATGCGCTTGATGGATCGATTCCGCTTGTTCATCAGTCATTCCTGTCGAGGGTTCCGTTGATTGCAGGCCCCATGGCCCGCACGGTGCGTCGCCAATGTAGGGAGGTGGCTCCAACATCAGCCTCACGGTCCGATGACGGCCGTGTCATGTGGGCCGCGGCCCGAGGCGCGCGTCAGTCACGCCCGGCGTCGCTGTGGCGCGCCAGCACATAGCCGGCACCGCGCACCGTGTGCAGCAGCCGGGGGTGCATGCCCCGGTCGAGCTTGAGGCGCAGGCGGCGCACGGCCACCTCGACGAGGTTGCTGTCGCTGTCCACGGCCTCGCCCCACAGGTGCTCGCGCAACTGGGCACGGCTCAGCACCTGGCCCGCATGCCGCGCGAAGACGGCAAGCAGCGTGAACTCCTGCGCGGTCAACTCCAGTGTCCGGCCATGGCGCGCCGCCTGGCGGCGCGCGAGGTCGAGTTCCAGGTCCAGCAGGCACATCTGGTGCTCGAACGCGATGCGGCGTCCCTGGCGCCTGCACAGGGCGACGATCCGGGCCAGGGCCTCGGCCAGCACGAAGGGTTCGACCAGGTAGTCGTCGGCACCGGCGCGCAGCACACGCGCCCGCTGGTCGGGGCCGGCGTCGCATCCGAACACGAGCCGTCTGGCCACGAAGGGCTCGCGGTGCGAGCGCAGCAACTGTTCGGCCGAGTGGTTCGGCGGTGCGTCCTTGAACAACACCAGATCGTGGCTGCCGCCGGCCACCAGTTGTTCGACCTTGCAGGGATCCGGGCAGACCTCGACCACATGGCCGTGCCCGGCCAGCGCCTGCCGCAGGCGATGGGCGGATCGTTCATCGGGATGAACGACCAGCAGCTTCATGGGCCGGGGCCCTCAGTCGCTGGCGGCCAGGCCGTGGCTGGGCTCGGGGCGTGTGCTCAAGGCCAGATCGAAGACCCGACGGGCCCGCAGAATCCATTTGCGCCCGTCACGCAGGGCTTCCAGCGACTTGGCGCCGGCAGCTGCAAAAAACAGCGACTCCCGGATGCCGTGGCGCACGAACAGCCGCCGCTGCCGCGCAGAACGCTGCCGGAAGTTGCCCTCGACGACGCTGCCATCCCGTTGTGCATCCTCGAACAGCAGAACCACACGTTGCAGGTTGTCCAGCGCGTGCGGGGCCACGGCTGGCACGGCCCGTGGCCGGGCCAGCCTCGGTAGCGACACAAAGGGGTTCGGGCCCACGACCAGGCCCCAGCGGCGCCGGCCCGCGATGGGGTCCACGCACAGGGCCTCGAGCTTGGTCAGGCCGAAGTCGCGCGACAGGCGCAGCCGCGCCGCCAGCCAGGGGT
>JBASTF010001016.1:0-3823 GCA_049274755.1 Rubrivivax sp.
ATCGACGGCTACACCGTCACCGCCCTGGTCGCCGACACCGGCGTGCACCGGCTGTACCAGGCGCGCGACAGCAACACGCAGGAACTGGTGGCGATCAAGGCGCTGCACGAGTCGCGTGCCCACGACCCCGAAGACCGCGCGATGCTGGCGCACGAAGCCTGGTTGTCGGCACGTGTCACCGAACGCGATGCACGCGGTTTCGTGCGTGTGCGGCCGGCGCCCGACGCCAGCGCGCTGTACACGGTGTTCGACTGGCACAGCGGCCAGACGCTGGAACAGATGCTCGCCGCCCGCCAGCCGCTGGACGTGGCCGAGGCCGTGGCGGCGGCCATCGCCACCGTGCAGGCGCTGGCGCGGCTGCACCGCCAGGGCGTGATCCACCGCGACGTCAAACCCGGCAACCTGCACCGCGGCGACGACGGCCAGTGGCGGCTGCTGGACTTGGGTGTGGCGCTGTCGGGCCGCGAGGCGGCGTCGGCGCGCACGCTGCATGCCGGCACGCCCAGCTTCATCAACCCCGAGCAGTGGAAGGGCGCGGCCGCCGACGCCGGTTCCGACCTGTTTGCGCTGGGCGTCACGCTCTACCTGTGGCTGGCCGGCCGGCTGCCCTATGGTGAGGTCGAGCCCTACCAGGCCGGCCGCTACCGGCGCGACCCGGCCTCGATCTCGCGCCAGCGGCCCCAGGTGCCGGTCTGGCTGGACCACGTGGTGCGCAAGGCGGTGGCGCTGGACCCGCGCCAGCGCTTCGAAACCGCCGAGGAACTGCAGCTGGCACTGGAACGCGGTGCCGCCCGTGCACTGCTGGCACCGCCGGCCACGCCGCTGGCCGCACGCGACCCGGCCCTGCTGTGGCAGCTGGGCCTAGGCGTGTCGCTGCTTGCGAACGCGCTGCTGGTGTACTGGCTGCTGTTCCTGCCCCGCTGAGCGGGCACGACCACCTTTCTCAGCCCAGGTTCTGGTCCAGCGGATCTGCACCCGCCGCAGCATCAGCAGCATCACAACGGCCAGCACCGCGCAGGCGACAAAACCCCAGAGGTACGAGCCGCTGAGCTGCTTGCTCTGCCCCATCGCGTTCGGAATGAAACCACCGCCCAGCGCGCCGACCTCGCCGATCATCGAACCGGCCACTGCCGTCGTCAGCGGCCAGCGCAGCGGCACCAGCTGGAACAGCGCACCGTTGCCGGCACCGAGCGCTGCGAAACACAGCATGAACAGCAGCGTCGTCAGCGCCAGCGAGCCGCCGCTGAAGCCGCAGGCCAGCAGCGTGGCGATCACCAGCAGCAGCACCGCGCTCAGCGTGTTGATGCCGCCGATGCGGTCGGAGATGTGGCCGCCGACCACACGCACGGCCGAGCCCATCAGCGTGGCCAGCATCGTCAGCTGGCCGGCTTCGACCTTGGTGACCTTGAACTGGTCGTAGAAATAGGTCGGCAGGAAACTCGCCAGGCCGATGAAACCGCCGAAGGTGACGACGTAGATGAAGCTGAAGATCCAGCCATCGCTTTCGAACAAGCAGGCCACGTGTTCGCGCAGCGTCTGGTGCTCGGTGTCCGGCGGTTCCTTGGCGGCGAACCACATCACCAGCATCGGCAGCAGCATCGTGCAGGCCGCCAGGCCGTAGACCGCCGACCAGCCGAACTTCGTCGCCAGCGGCGGCGCAAACAGCACGGCCAGCACGGTGCCCGAGTTGCCGGCGCCGGCAATGCCCATCGCCAGCCCCTTCAGGTGCGGCGGGAACCAGCCGCTGCCCAGGCTCAGCGCCACGCCGAAGCTGGCGCCGGCAATGCCCAGCAGCACACCCATCGCCAGCACCTCGCCGTAGCTGTCGACGAAGACATACCCATAGGCCAGCGCCACGACAATCAGCAGCATCTCGACCATCGCGGCGTTCTTGCGGCCGATGTACTGCGACAGCACACCGAGCGGAAAACGCATCAGCGCACCAGCCAGGATGGGCACCGAGATCATGAACCCCTTCTGCGCCGCGTCCAGCCCGAAGGTCTCGCTGATGAAGGGCGCCATCGCGCCGTTCAGCACCCAGATGGCGAAGCAGAAGTCGAAGTACAGGAACGAGGCCAGCAGCGTGGGCCAGTGGCCTGACTTGAGGAAGGTCCGGAAACCGGCCATGGTGGGGAACTCCAATCGGCGGGAATGCTGAACGCCGGCGCAGAACAACGCCAGCGGCCTTCGCGACCACCACCCGCAGCGTCGGGGTGGCGTCGGCGCACCAAGATCGGGCCCGCCATTGAGCCCCGCTGCGGTGCAGCAAACGCCGTGCCAGAATGCGCCGACGATGATCTCCGCCCTCGTGCTGCCCCGCCCCGGCGCTGCTTCGCCGCCACTGGCCGACGACCTGCAGGCCGCCGGCATCGTGGTGCTGGGCAGCAGCACGCGCCACAGCCTGGTGCAGGACTGCATCCGCCAGGCGCCGACCCTGCTGGTGGCCCACGAACCGTGGCCCGACGATGCGCTGTTCACCGCGCTGCAGGCCTTGCACGACCATGCACCGCTGCCGGTGCTGCTGTTCAGCGACGACGGCGACGCCGGCACGATGGAACGGGCGCTGGCTGCCGGTGTGCACGGCTACGAGCTCGGCGCCTATGCCGCCACGCGGCTGCGGCCGCTGGTGCAGCTGACGCTGCTGCGCTTCCGCCGCGAACATGCGCTGCGCGAGCAGCTCGGCGACGTGACGCAGCGTTTCGAGGAACGCAAGCTGGTCGACCGCGCCAAGGGCATCCTGATGTCGTTGCGCGGCATGGGCGAGGACGAGGCCTTCAAGGTGTTGCGTGGCATTGCCATGCAAAGCGGCCAGCGCATCGGCGACGTCGCGCGCCAGGTGATGGCCAGCGCACGCAGCGCCGCCGACGTGAACCGCTCGGGCCAGCTGCGCATGCTGTCGCAGCGCATCGTCAAGCTGCAGGCGCTGCGGCAGCACAAGCCGCAGGCCGAAGCGGCGACCACGCAGCTGCGCGACGCCGTCGAGCACCTGGACACCCTGCTGGCGGCCCTGAGCAAGGACTTGTCGGCCGCCAGCTTCGGCGACCTGCTGGCCGCGCAGCGCAACAGCTGGCAGGCGCTGCAGTCAGCGCTGGCGCGCGACGCGGCGCTGGCCGACATCGACACGCTGGCCGAACAGCTGCTGCGCCAGTCCGATGCGCTGACCGGTGCGCTCGAAGCCGCGGGCGCGGTGCCGACACTGCAGGTCGTCAACGTCGCCGGCCGCCAGCGCATGCTGTCGCAGCGTGCGGCCAAGCTGGCCTTGCTGGGCCAGGCCACCGAACTGGCCGCCACCTGCACGCAGTTCGAGCATGCGATGGCCTTGTTGCACGCCACGCCGCTGTCCAGCGGCGAGATCCGCGACGCGCTGGCCGCTGTGGACGCCCAATGGCTGCAACTGCGCCAGGGCATCGCCGCCGTGGCCACGGCACGGGGCCGCGGCACGCTGGCCACTGCCAGCGAAGCCCTGCTCGCCGAGCTGGACCGGCTGACCGGGCTTTACGAACGCAGCATGCAGGTGCTGGTGGGCTAGCGCCCGCCGTAGCGTGCTTCCAGCCAGCCCAGCAGCGTGCGCAGCGTCTGCGCCTCGCCGCCGACGGGGCGGCCCGGGCGGGCACCGTCGTTCCAGGCGAACAGGTCGATGTGCAGCCAGGGCAGCGCCGGCGGCACGAAGTCTTCGAGGAAGATCGCGGCGTTGATCGCACCGGCCAGCGCGCTGCGCCCGGTGTTGACGATGTCGGCGATGTCGCTTTCGATGCCAGCGTGGTAGTCGCGCCAGAGCGGCAGGTGCCACAGCGGGTCGTGCGCGGCGAGGCCGCGGTCGACG
>JBASTF010001017.1:0-1825 GCA_049274755.1 Rubrivivax sp.
GCGCCTACCTCGCCAGCGCGCCCGGTGCCGGCGTGCTGCGCGCGCGGCTGGGCGACATCCGGCTGCAGGCCGTGCCCTACGGCGAGGCGGTGAGCCTCAACGGCGTGCGCGTCAGCCTGCATCCGGCCGGCCATGTGCTGGGCTCGGCCCAGGTGCGCATCGAACAGGGCGGCGAGGTCTGGGTGGCTTCGGGCGACTACTTCGTCAGCGGCGTCGATGGCGACCACAACCCGACCTGCGCGCCGTTCGAGCCGCTGCGCTGCCACTGCTTCATCACCGAAAGCACCTTCGGCCTGCCGATCTACCGCTGGCGTGCACAGGCCGAGGTGCTGGCCGAGGTCAATGCCTGGTGGCGCGGCAATGCCGACGCCGGCCGCGCCAGCCTGCTGCTGGCCTACAGCTTCGGCAAGGCGCAGCGCCTGATCGCCGGTGTCGACGCCGGCATTGGGCCCATCGTCGTGCATGGCGCCGTCGAGCCGCTGAACCAGGCCTACCGCGACGCCGGCGTGGCCTTGCCGCCGACGCTGCTGCTGGAACAGGCGCCTGACCTGCGGCGGGCCCTGGTCGTCGCGCCGCCGTCGGTGCTGGGCAGCCCCTGGCGCAAACGCCTGGGCGAACACGGCGACGCTTTCGCCAGCGGCTGGATGCAGCTGCGCGGTGCACGCCGGCGCCAGGGGGTGGACCGCGGCTTCGTGCTCAGCGACCATGCCGACTGGCCCGGGCTGCAGCGGGCCATTGCCGCCACCGGCGCCGGGCGTGTCATCGTCACCCACGGCCACGAGGCGGTGATGGTGCGCTGGCTGCAGCAGCAAGGCCTGCAGGCCGGCAGTTTCGAGACGGCCTACGGCGACGACAAGCTCGACGAGGTGGTGGCATGACAACACGGTGGCAAGCCTGGCTGCTGGCCTGCTTGTTGGCACTCGCAGGCTGTGGTGGCGGTGGCGGCGCTGCGGGCGACGCGGGTGGCGGCACCACGCCGTTGCCACCTTTGGGCCCTGGCGAAAGCGCCTACGACGACCCGCAGGCCTATTCCTCGGCAGCCGGCGCCGCGCTGCCCGGCGCGCAGGAAGCGGCGGCCGTCACCAAACATACGCTGCAGCTGGGCGGCCGCAGCATCGCCTACACGGCCCATGCCGGCCACCTGATTGCCCGCCATCCGTCCAGCAACGCCGCGCAGGCCTCGGTGTTCTACGTCGCCTACCTGGCCGACGGCGCTGCGGCTGCGACAACCGCGACGCGCCCGGTGACTTTTTTCTACAACGGCGGCCCGGGCTCGGCCAGCGTCTGGCTGCACCTGGGTTCGTTCGGCCCGCGCCGCCTCGTCACCGGCGTGCCGGCGATGACGGCGGCGACACCGTTCCCGCTGGTCGACAACGCCGAAAGCCTGCTCGACACCAGCGACCTGGTCTTCATCAACGCCATCGGCAGCGGTTATTCGCAGGCCATCGCGCCGTACAGCAACCAGTCGTTCTGGGGCGTGGATGCCGATGCGGCACTGTTCCGCGATGCCATCCAGCGCTGGCGTGTGCTGCACGGCCGCCAGGCCTCGCCGCTGTTCCTGTTCGGCGAAAGTTATGGCGGGCCACGCACGGCCGTGCTGGCGCGGCGGCTGCAGGAGGCGGGTGTGGCCATCGCCGGCCTGGTGCTGCAGTCGCCGGCCATGGACTACAACAGCAACTGTGGTGTCATCGGCAGCGGCGGCTGTGCCGCCCATCTGCCGACCTATGCCGCCATCGGCGCCTGGCACCGGCTGACGACCCCGCCGCGCGACGACTTGGCGCTGTTCATGGACGAGATGCGCAGCGCCACCGGCACGCAGTACCTG
>JBASTF010001018.1:0-3563 GCA_049274755.1 Rubrivivax sp.
CCGGCCAGGCGGATCTGCTCGGCTTGCGCGGGGGTCGGCACGGCAAGACGTTCGCCTTCGCTGATCAGGCCCAGCTTGCGGGCTTCGATCGCTTCGGCGAGCACCTGCGCACGCTGCAGGCCGGCCGGGACGGCAGCGGCCGGGACCTGGTTGCGCTGGAACTCGTCGACGGCGGCCACACGCACGGCGGCGCGCTGCGTGGTGGAGACGGCGGCAGTGGGCAGGTTCTGGTTCAGCGTGTACGCGTCGGCGGCGAAAGAGGCGGTGCTGCTGAAAGCGGCAACCAGGCCAGCGAGGATGGAGAGGGACTTGATGTTCATGGTGGACTCCTAAGGTTGCCGAGGTGGGTGTTCAGTTCGGGGCGGTGTCGGCAGCGCCGTCGCCATGGGATGAACTGTAGGAGTTGGGTCTGGATCAATAAAGCAGGCTGGCGCGCATGGTTCGTTGCATCAATGCGAACAATCGTCGTCGGGCCACAAGGCCAGGGCGCGAGGTGCCGGCCTTGCCCTGGTGCCGGGCAGCCCGCGCCCCAGTTCGGCGGAGGCTTCGACCCGTGCGGCGCCGAAGGCCTGCAGGCCGACGTCGATGAAGTGCTTGGTCGGGCCCCGGTTCCGGAGGGGCCAGCCGTGCCCACAGCCCCGATCGGCGCATCAGACTTTCCGCGGCATCGGCCGCGGGCTGTGCCCTTGCGGTGAATGGGCTCTGCAACAAGGCCGGGCCAGCGAGCGGAGCAGCCAGAAAGGAAACGATGGATCTCGGCAAGAGCAGCCCCATGACCAGTGAAACGATGCGCGATCGTCCCCGCGCCGGAACACCCATGCGCTTGTGCAGCCTCGGTGCAGCTTGCCGGCCGTGCGCTCGAGCCGCGGCAGCCAGTGGCCCGGGATGTTGGCCGACACGGCCACACGTTCGGCGCGGCCGATCAGGCGCTCGCGGGCGACGAAGCCGATGAAGCGCGCGTCTTCGCTGTTGTCGCGGTTGGCGCCCAGCATGAAGTCATGGTCGGCAGGTACGACGGCAGGCCCGAACGAACGCCTGGCGTTGATGCCCGACGGCACCTGCACGGCGCGTGTGCTGCCAGCCGGCGCCTGAACCGAAACATCGCGGACACCGCGTGCTGTTGCTCATCGGATGAAGAACATCGCGACGCAGCAGGCCAGTCCCAGCGTCCAGAGCGCCGACCTGAGGTTCGCGCGGTCGGCCAGATAGGCCCCGATGTAGCCGACTCTGGCGGCCACGAAGGCCAGGGCCAGCCCGTCAACCCAGGCCTGCGCGGCACCCATGCGCTGGGCCACCAGCACACCGGCGATGAACAGCGGCAGGGCCTCGAAGCTGTTCTGCTGCGCCGCGTGCGCCCGCGCCTGCCAGCCCTGCAGCGTCGCCAGCCACTGGCGCGGGTTGCGGTTGTCGAAACCGCCATCGCGGCGTGGCTTGCCGAAGCCCTTGGATTTCGCCAGCCCGGCGCAGGCGATGGGCAGCAGGCAGGCAAGGAGGAGGCAGGCTTCGGCGATGGTCATGGCTTGCGGGGTGTGGGCTGCGTGTCCGTCGCCGCTCAGGGCAGCGGGCAGTTCACCGAGAGTTTCAGGCCCTGCAGGCTGTCCCGCAGCGGGCTGTCGGTGCTGCAGGCCAGCAGCCCTTCGGCGAGCAGGTCGATGCGGTGCGCGTTGCGGCCACCGTAGTCGAAACCTGTCTCGACGATCTGCTCGGGTTTGACTTTCTCGAGGAACTTCGGATACCGGTGCCGGACCTTCTGCAGGATGTCGCCCTCCTGAAACAGCGCCAGGCGCCGGGCGCTGCGGTTGGCGTCGCTGGCGCCGTCGAAGACACGCGGCGAGGTGTTGAACACCACGGCGTCGACACCTTCCCAGTACGACACCGACAGCGCCAGCCCGCCCCCCAGCGAATGGCCGGTGGCCATCACCTGCCGGCCCGGATGGGCGGCGATGTAGTCGCGCACGTGTTTCTTCGCGCTCTTGTAGGGGATGGAGATGCCGACCATCAGGTTGCCGCTGACCCAGTCGACCTTTTCCTGCGTGCCTTTGAACGCAAAAACCGTGCGCTTGGAGCGCGTGTCTTCCCAGATGTCGAACTGCAGGTTCGAGAAGAAGTCGCCGACGAAGGTCTTGGGGCGGTACGAGTTCTGCTGGGCAGGGACGGCAGCACCCTTTTCGTCGACCTTGCGCCAGCCGAGCTTTTCCAGCGGGAACTGTGGTTTCTCCAGGTCGTCGGCATAGGCGTTGGAGGCCATCATGGCATAGAGGGCCACGTCGTTGGCGATGTCGCGCGTCAGCAACCTGGCCTTGTCGGCCTGGGCCTGGGCCGTGCCTGCCAGCAACGCGATGGCGATCGACAGCAGTCGTTTCATGGAGACCTCCGGGAACTGGCCAGGAACAGCTTGCAGGCCAGCTGTGCCATGTTGTGTTGCCGCATGATGTTGCCGTGGCTGTAGTCCACGACATCGCAGCGCAGCGAAGGGCCGCCTTCGGCACCCCAGATCGGCCCCGACTGGCAGGGTGTCACCAGCGACATCACGGAGCGGTGCTCGAACAGCAGGAAGATCGCGGCGTCGTGATCGTAGGGGTCGGTGTCGACCTGCCGTTTGCCGTGCGCCGTCACCGCCGGGCGGGCCTCCACCGGGATGATGGAGGCACCGTCGATCGGCGACGGATCGAAGCCGATGACACGTGTGATGCGTGGGTTGCGCAGGTACACATACTGCGCCAGGCCGCCGCCCAGGGAATGCCCCACGGCGGTGAACAGCACGCGCGTGGGTTCCCTGGCGCTCAGCAGCGAGTCGGCCAGCGTGTGCAGGCGGTCGATCTGGGCGATGATGACGGCGGTGGCCTCGCGCGCCTGCCGGTACTGGTCCCAGACCAGCGGCGTCAGCGCCGTCAGGCCACGCAGGTTCGACATCCAGCCGCCGCCGCCCACGGTGCCGCGGTAGACGATGGCGTATTCCATCACCCTGGGCTGGCCAGGCTGCGAGCGTTCGCGGCGCCACACGTCGATGGCAAGCTCGGGCACAAACAGGCGCCAGCCGCGCACCGCGGCCTGCTTCTGCAACTCGGGAACACGGGTCCAGTGATTGTCCCGGGCCACCTGGGCCACCGGCAACTTGGGTTCGTGCCCGCGGTTGTAGGCGCAGTCGGCCGCGTCGCTGGGCTCTTCCTGCAGGAAGCGGATGGTCTCTTCCTCGGCCGCTGACAGGGCATCCGCGTCGAGTTCCTGCAGGTCGGCCTCGGCCTGGCACGACGGCGACAGTGCCGCCGGGTCCGCGCCGGGGTCGGCGGCGGCCTGCTCGTGCACGCAGCGCCGGCGCACGATTTCGCGATAGGCGCGTTCGGCGTCGGGGAAGGCCTGCCTGCGGTAGCGGTCCTTGACCGCTGGATCGCCGCTGGCATCGACCTCGGCGCGCAGCCAGGGCGAGACCATGGCCATCGCGGTGAGCGCGTCGGCCTGCCCGCCGGTTCGGTAGACGTCGGCGGCCAGCACCGCGTAGGGCAGGTAGAAGTCGGCCTGGGCCTGCTGGGCCGCGGGCGGCAGCGCCGTGCGCGGCGCCAGGC
>JBASTF010001019.1:0-2997 GCA_049274755.1 Rubrivivax sp.
ACCGCGGTGCGTTTTGCGGCGCTGGCGCGCAGCGACGCCGAACTGGCCGGCGACGCCTGCGAAGCGCTGATCCAGCGCCAGCTGGCCAATGCCGACAAGGCGCTGGGCACGGCCGGGCAGGAGCGGGGTGCACGCCCCGTCGTCACGCAGTACGAGCTGGGCTTGCTGAACGTCGAGACACGTTTCGAACTGCCGCGCATCGTCGAGGCGCTGCAGCGCCGCGGCGACAAGGTCAGCAGCACCCTGTGTTTCCACGGCCTGCCGGGCAGCGGCAAGACGGCGCTGGCCGAACACATCGCGCAGTCGCTGCAACGGCCGCTGATGATCCGCCAGACCAGCGACATCGCCAGCAAGTACGTCGGCGAAACCGAGCAGAACCTGGCGCGCATGTTCGAGGAAGCGCAGGCCGAAGGGGCCGTGCTGCTGCTCGACGAAGCCGACAGCTTCCTGCGCAGCCGGCGGCTGGCCGAGCGCCACTACGAGGTCAGCGAAGTCAACGAGCTGCTGCAGGGCATGGAGCGCTTTGGCGGTGTCTTCATCTGCACGACCAACCTGTTCGAAGACCTGGACGAAGCGGCGCTGCGCCGCTTCACGTTCAAGATCAAGTTCCATGCGCTGAAGGCCGGGCAGCGGGAGCGCATGTTCGTCGCCGAGGCGCTGGCGGGCGATGCCACGCGGCTGACGGCCGAACAGAAGAGCCGCCTGGCGCAACTGGACCTGCTGGTGCCCGGCGACTTCGCCGCCGTGCAGCGCCAGGTGCAGATCCTGGCGCTGGGCTTCGAGCCCGACGAATTCTTGTCGCAGCTGGAGAGTGAACACCGCGTGAAGCCGGAGGTGCGGCAGCGCCGCGGCGTCGGTTTCCTGCGTCAGTGAATCGAGGCCAGGAACTGCTGCAGTTCCGGCGTCTTCGGTGCCGCAAACAGTTCGGCCGGCGGCCCCATCTCGTGCACACGGCCCTGGTGCATGAAGATCAGGCGGTCGCTGACCTTGCGTGCGAAGTTCATCTCGTGTGTCACCATCAGCAGCGTCATGCCTTCGTCGGCCAGGCTTTCGACGACACGCAGCACTTCGCCGACGAGTTCGGGGTCCAGCGCGCTGGTGATCTCGTCGCACAGCAACACGGCGGGCTGCATGGCGAGTGCACGGGCGATGGCCACACGCTGCTGCTGGCCGCCCGACAGCTGCTCGGGCAGCGCATCGAACTTCTCGGCCAGGCCCACACGCGCCAGCAAGGCCTTGGCCTGCGTGGCGGCGGCGGCCTTGTCGGTCTTTTTCACCAGCGTCGGCGCCAGCATCACGTTGCGGCCGACGCTCAGGTGCGGGAACAGGTTGAAGCCCTGGAAGATCATGCCCACGTGCTGGCGCAGTTCACGCATCGCCATCGCACTGTCGTGCAGCAGCGGCTTGCCGTCGACGCTGATGCTGCCGTCCTGGAAGGTTTCCAGGCCGTTGATGCAACGCAGCAGCGTGCTCTTGCCCGAGCCGCTCTTGCCGATGATGGCCACGACCTCGCCGCGCTTGACGTCGAGGTCGATGCCTTTCAGCACCTCGTTCGTGCCGTAGGACTTGCGCAGCGCGGTGATGCGGACGATGTCGGGCGCGTCAGCCAGCGGGTCAGCGACGGGCGGCATTCAGTTTCCTTTCCAGGACTTTCGCCCAGGCACTGATCGGGAAGCAGAGCACGAAGTACAGCAGCGCCACGCTGCTGAACACGACAAAGGGCTTGAAGGTGGCGTTGCTGATCATGCTGCCGGCCTTCGTGAGCTCGATGAAGCCGATCACCGATGCCAGCGCCGTGCCCTTGATGACCTGCACGAGGAAACCCACGGTCGGCGGCACGGCGATCTTCAGTGCCTGCGGCAGCACCACGTGGCGCAACTGCTCGGAAAAACTCAGCGCCAGGCTGGCCGCAGCCTCCCACTGGCCCTTGGGGATGCTGGCGACGCAGCCGCGCCAGATCTCGGCCAGGAAGGCGCTGGTGTACAGCGTGAGCGCCAGCGCGGCGGCGGTCCACGGTGAGGTTTCCACGCCCAGCAGCGCAATGCCGAAGTAGGCCAGGAACAGCTGCATCAGCAGCGGTGTGCCCTGGAACAGCTGCACGTAGAGGCCGACTGCATGTTCGAGCAGCGGCCGTTTCGTCAGCCGCGCCACCAGCAGCGCCGCACCGACCAGGCCGCCGCCGACGAAGGCGATCAGCGACAGCACCACGGTCCAGCGCGCCGCCAGCAGCAGGTTGCGCAGGATGTCCCAGAGGCTGAACTCGACCATGTGCCGCCCTATCGCCCGAAGAGAAAACGCGGCCCGGCCCAGTTCAGCAGCTGGCGCAGTGCAACCGCCAGCAGCAGGTAGACACCGGTGGCGATGAAAAAGGCTTCGAAGCTGCGGAAGTTGCGGCTGGAGATCAGGTTGGCCGCGTAGCTCAGCTCCTGCGTGCTGATCTGGCCGCAGACGGCCGAGCCCAGCATCACGATGACGATCTGGCTCACCAGCGAGGGCCAGACCTTGCGCAGCGCCGGCGGCAGCACAACGCGGCTGAAGATCTGCCAGCGGTCCAGCGCCAGGCTTTGTGCGGCCTCGATCTGGCCACGCGGTGTGGCTTCCAGCCCAGCGCGCACGATCTCGGTGGCATAAGCGCCGAGGTTGATGACCATCGCGATCACCGACGCCACCTCGGGCGACAAGCGCAGCCCGGCGGCCGGCAACCCGAAGAAAACAAAAAACAGCTGCACGATGAAGGGCGTGTTGCGGATCAGCTCCACATAGGTGCCCACGGCCCACTGCAGCGCCGGCGGCCCGCTGGCGCGCGCCCAGGCGCAGGCCACGCCGACGAACATGCCGATCAGCATCGCAATGGCCGTCAGCCCCAGGGTCCAGGCGACCCCGGTGGCCAGCATCGGCCACTCGGCGAGAACCGCGCCGAAGTCGAACATCAGGCGAGCCCCTCGCCCGCCGGGTACGACGGGCGATCCCCCGAGGGGATGCGGGCCGGCTTGGGAG
>JBASTF010001020.1:0-3430 GCA_049274755.1 Rubrivivax sp.
GCCCAGGGCCAGCAGCGTCGTGGCCGGCACCGTTTCGGCCAGCAGGAACAGGCGCTTGGCGGCTGGCAGGCCCAGGCGCGAGACATAACGCTGCAGGCCGCTGGGGTAGTAGTGCAGGCCCAGCGCGGCGGCCGGCATGCGCAGTTCCATGCCGGTGACGCCGACACGGAAGTCGCAGGCCAGGGCCAGGTCGGTGGCGCCGCCGTAGACGCTGCCATTGAAGCGTGCGATGGTCGGCATCGGCAGGGCTTCGAGCGCGTCGACCACGTGTTCGAACAGCCGCGGGTCGTCCGGCCCGTCGAGTTCACCGAGATGGAAGCCGGCGCAGAACACACGCCCGCCACCGGTGAGCACCAGGGCGCGCACGCTGCCGTCGTTCTGCAGCGCGGCGAACAGCTGCTGCAAGGCCTGCAGGTCTTCGCGGTGCAGGCGGTTCAGGTGCTGCGGCCGGTTCAGCCGCAGCGTGGCCACGCCGTCGGCGGCGACGGTGAGTGTCGGCACACCGGCGGCGCTGGTTTCAGCCATGGCGGGCGGCAAAGTCCTTCATGTAGGCCACCAGGGCCTGCACACCTTCGATCGGCATCGCGTTGTAGATCGAGGCCCGCATGCCGCCGACCATGCGGTGGCCCTTCAGCTGCACCAGGCCGGCGGCGTCTGCGCCCTTCAGGAATTCGGCGTCGAGCTTGTTGTCGGCCAGGCGGAAGGGCACGTTCATCAGCGAGCGGCAATCCTTCTGCACCGGGCTGGCGTAGAAGTCCTGGCTGTCCAGGTAGTCGTACAGCACGGCCGCCTTGGCGCGGTTGCGCGCCGCCATCGCCACCAGGCCGCCCTGGGCCTTGATCCACTGGAACACCAGGCCGGCGATGTACATCGTGTAGGTCGGCGGCGTGTTGTACATGCTGCCGTGTTCGGCGACGACGGCGTAGTCGAAGGCCGTCGGCGTGCAGGGCAGGGCCTGGCCGATCAGGTCCTCGCGCACGATCACCAGCGTCAGCCCTGCAGGGCCGATGTTCTTCTGCGCGCCGCCGTAGATCAGCCCGTACTGCGAGACGTCGATCGGCCGGCTGAGGATGCTGCTGGACATGTCGGCCACCAACGGCACGGCGCCGGTGCCCGGCACGCTGTGGTACTCGACGCCGCCGATGGTTTCGTTCGAGCAGATGTGCACGTAGGCGGCCTGCGGGTCCAGCTGCCAGCCGGCACGTGGCGGCACACGGTCGTAGCCGGTGGCTTCGCTGCTGGCGGCGATGTTGACCTGGCCGTAGCGCCGTGCCTCGGCGATGCTGCGCTGGCTCCAGGCGCCGGTGTCGATGTAGTCGGCGCTGCTGCGGCCACGCAGCATGTTCATCGGCACGATGGCGTTTTCGGCGATGGCGCCACCCTGCATGAACAAGGTCTTGTAGTTCGGCGGCACGGCCAGCAGTTCACGCAGGTCGGCTTCCACCTGGGCGGCGATGCGCGTGAACTCCTTGCCGCGGTGGCTCATTTCCATCACCGACATGCCGGAGCCCTGCCAGTCCAGCATTTCGGCCGCGGCCTGCTGCAGAACGGGTTCGGGCAGGGCGGCGGGGCCGGCGCTGAAGTTGAACACGCGGGTCATCGAGGGGCCTCATCTGGGGACTGAGCTGCGATTATCCGGGCTGGCTGCGCTGCCCCGACAATCGCGGCCCATGAAAAGAACGACCCGTTGGCGCCTGGCCCTGGCCTGGCTGCTGCTGCCGCTGTCTGCGCTGGCGCAGGAACCGATGCAGGCCGTGAAGCTGCAGCCCGGCGAACAACTGCGGCTGGACGGCACGCTGGCCCACCCGGCCTGGCAGCGGGCGCCGGTGTACGACCGCTTCGTCGAAAACGATCCGGTGAACGGCGCCGCGCCGCCGCAGCGCACCCAGGTGCAGGTGCTGTTCGACGACCAAGCGCTGTGGGTGGGCGTGACGGCGCTGGACGACGAGCCCGGCCGCATCCGCGACGTGCCGGTGCGTGCCGACCAGGTGAACCGCACGCAGGACTTCGTCGTCGTCTACGTCGACGCCATCGGCAGCCGACAGTCGGCGCAGTTCTTCCGCGTCAACGCCGCCGGCAGCACGGCCGACGGCCTGCACACGGCGGCCGACGACAGCGAGGACTTTGCGCCCGACTTCGACTGGGACGCCGCCACGGCCCGCACGCCCCAGGGCTGGACGGCGGTGCTGCGGCTGCCGTTTGCTTCGCTGCGTTTTGCCGAAGGCCGGCACGACTGGCGCATCATGGTCGCGCGCCGGCTGCCGCGCGAGCAGTTCCACCTGGTCGCCTCGGTGCCGATCCCGCGCGATGCAGCCAGCTTCATCCACACGATGCAGCCGCTGCAAGGTGTGGCACTGCCGGCCGAGCATGGTTTCCTGACGCTGCGGCCCAGCCTGACGCTGCGCACGGCCAGGGACGGCCAGGGCCGCAAGGACGGTATCGACGCCAGCCTGGACCTGAAGTGGCGGCCACGCGCCGAACTCGTGGTGGACGCGACGCTGAACCCTGACTTCTCGCAGGTGGCGCTGGACGTGCCGCAGCTCGCCGGCAACACCCGTTTTGCGCTGTCGTTCCCGGAGAAGCGGCCGTTTTTCTTCGAGTCCGCCGACCTGCTGCGCAGCCCCACCGAGGCTTTCTACACACGCAGCTTCACGGCGCCACGCTGGGGCCTGCGCAGCACCTGGCGCGGGCCGGTGTGGGCCGGCAGCGGCTTTGTCGTCGACGACCGCGGCGGCGGCTTCGTGCTGCTGCCCGGTGCCTATGGCACCGACCTGGTGGACCAGCCGGCGTCGCGCACGGTGGCGGCACGGGTGCTCAGCGATCGCAGTGAACTGAAGCTGGGTGCGCTGGCCGCCACACGCCGCTACGCAGCCGGCGCCGGCAGCAACGACGTGATCGGCGCCGATGCCGGCTGGCAGATCGACGGCGCCTGGCGTGCGCGTGCGCAATGGCTGCATTCGCGCACCGATGCCTTCGTGCCCGAGCGCCGCGACGGCGACCGCGTCTACGCCAAGCTCTGGCGGCTGACCGACGACAGCGAGTTCAACCTCGCCATCGACGAGAGCTCGGCCGGCTTCCGCCAGGACATCGGCTTCGTCAACCAGGTGGGTGTGCGCAAGACCACGGTTTTCGGCAGCCGCGGCTGGTATGGGCTGGCGCCGTTCAACGGGCTGTTTGTCAACCTGCAGCTGGAACAGGTGCGCGACCGCAGCAGCGGCGAACTGGTGTCGCAGGACCTGCGGCCGGGCCTGTGGGCCACTGCGGCGCGCAACCTGGAATGGTGGCTGGAGTTCCGTCCGCAGACACTGCTGCGCCTGGGCCCGGGCCGGCCGCTGCTGACCGAACGTTATGTCGAGTCGGGCCTGACGATGACGCCGGCGCCCTGGTTCCCGCTGATCGACACCAAGCTGGCCACGGGCCGCCTGGCCGA
>JBASTF010001021.1:0-2831 GCA_049274755.1 Rubrivivax sp.
GCCCAGGCTGGACGCCTGGGCAAGCGGCGCAACGCGGCCCAGCGCCCTGGGGTACCCCGGCCCTGCGGGTGGGCCCCTGCCAGGCCCGCCCTCGGCGTTGCAAATGCTCGCCGTGTCACCAGACACGGCTGCGCTTTGCGCCTTGATGGCGGGCCTGGCAGGGGCCCACGCGGGCGCGTGGGGTTCGTTTGCACCTTCCCAAGCCCTCGCTTCCAAGCATCACCAGACTGTGAGCGTGCGTGTCAGCACGCGCTGCAGCCAGCTGCGGCGGGCCACGTCGGACACATCGCCCCGCCCCGCCAGTTCGACCCTGGCGTTGACGGCATGGGTCGATGCCACGACGTTGCCGGCACGGATGTCCTTGGGGTCGACGATGCCAGAAAAACGCAGCGTCGTGACACCGCCGTTCAAGGCGATGCTGCGTTCGCCGGCCACCACCAGATGGCCGTTGGGCAGCACGTTGATGACCGAGGCCGCCAGCTGGCCGGTGAAGCGGCTGGTGTTCTCGGTGGCGCCATTGCCTTCGAAGGCATCGCTGCCCGAGGCGCTGGCGTCGAGGTTGAAGACCTTGCCGACGAGGCCGCCGCTGCTGGTGCCCGGGCCCTTGGAGGCCACGCTGTTCTTGCGGCTGGTGTCGGTCTTGACCTTCTGGCTGGCGTCCAGACTTTCGTCGATCTCCACCTTCAGCATGTCGCCGACGCTGCGCGGCGGGCGGTCCATCGAAAACAGCGAGCCGCTGCTCATGTGGGGCTGGAAGATGGCGCCGTTGTTGACACGTTCGACGCTGGACGGCATGGCCACAGGTCTGGCCATCGTCGGGCCGTTGACGATGGACGCGGGTTCGCTGGCGCAGCCGCCCAGCAGCAGGGCAGCCAGCGGCGGGAGCAGGTGTTGGCGACGTGCCATGGCCTCAGCCTTCGAAGCCGGTGAGCAAGGCCTCGACCACGGGCGCGACCTTGCGCCGCGTCGGCGCCCATTTGCCGATGCCGAAGCCGTTGTCCAGCGTGTAGCGGCTGCTGGCCAGCACACGGCCGTCGGCACGCGACAGCGTCAGCACCAGGTCCGTGACCACCGGCTCGTGCCGGTCGGCCAGCGGCGGTGGCTGCCAGTCCACCTGGGCGGCGTAGCGCAGCCACAGCCCGCAGCCCGGCGGCTCGGCGCGTTCCTGGAAGACACGGCTGGCCACGCCCTGGCGCTTGAGCTCGGCCTGCAGCGACGGCAGCAGGTCGGCGACCGGCGGGCCGGGGTTGAGTTCGATGCAGACGGCATGCACCGGCTCCTGCAGGTTGAAAACGGTGTCGACGGCCCGCACCGGGCCCAGGTCCAGCCCCAGGCTGGTGGCACCGGCAGCGGCTTTCACGAGTTCCCAGGCGGGCACCGGACTGAAGATTGCACAGCCCGCCAGTGGCAATATCGAAAACAAACCCAGAAGGGCACGCCCGTGGTAGTTCCAGGGTTTCATGAAAATCCCTTCAAATCACTTCGTTGATGGTTTCCGCAAGCGCCGCCGTGCCCAGCGCCAGATAATCTCCGGCCGCTGCCAGGAAACTGCCGACACCATCACTCACCGTTGCCGCCGTGTCGGTCACCGTGTCGGCCACGTCCTCGACAAACTCCACCGCCGTGCCGGCCGCATCGCCGAGGCCACCGGCCAGTTCCGCCAGCTTCTGCAGCCCTTCGCTGCTGAGGTGGCAGACGGTGCTGGCGCCGTCGACCAGTGAACTGCCAATGCCAATCAGCGAAGCGGCCGCCGGGCCGTATTTCAGGCGGTCGCCTTCGTAGGGGCTGAGGGCTGCACTCAAACGGTTCTGGGTGGCCGTGGAAAGGGCATTGAGGCTGCTCATCGAAATCTCCGGGGAAAGTCAATCGGGTGCCGCCATGGTCACCGTTCAGGCACTTTCAAAAACCTCGATGAAACCCCTTTGCGAGCAGTATTTGCAGATGTCCGAATATGACGAAGTGGCGACCTCGAAAATATTTACACAAATGCCGTCACCGATTCTTTTCGCTTCTTTGCAGAAGTGGCGCCAAACGCTGTCGCGTCTGTTGCTGCGGTCACGCTGTGTCTTCAAGCCTCGTGCGCCGTCATGGCACGACATGCCATGTCGCGCGCAGCGACACGGTCTTCACCGGGCCTGTCAGGCTGCTTGTTGCTGCTGCAACCAGCGGGCGGCGCCGGCACCGGCGACGCGGCCGCTGGCAAAGCAGGCGCTCAGCAGGTAACCGCCGGTGGGCGCTTCCCAATCCAGCATCTCGCCGGCGCAGAACACACCGGGCAAGGCCTGCAGCATCGCGGTCTGCAGGTCCAGCGCCTCGAAGGCGACACCACCGGCCGTGGAGATGGCTTCGGCCACCGGCCGCGGCGCACGCAGCGTGATCGGCAGCGCCTTGATCGCCGCCGCAAACGCCGCCGGGTCGGCCTGCTGGGCCTTCGGCACCAGTTCCCACAGCAGCGCGGCCTTCACGCCCGCCAGATGCAGCCGGGTCTTCAGGTGCGTGGCCAGCGACCGTGTGCCACGGGGGTGGGCCAGTTCACGCTGCACCCAGTCCAGACTGCGTGCCGGCAGCAGGTCGAGTTGCAGCGTGGCCTGGCCGTCGCGTGCAATGCGGTCGCGCAGCCGGGCCGACGCGGCATAGACCAGGCTGCCCTCCAGGCCGCCGGCCGTCAGCACACATTCACCGGCCTGCTGCCAGCCGTCGAAGTACAAAGCCACCGACTTCAGCGGCTCGCCGGCAAATCGGCTGCGCAGATGTTCGCTCCAGCCGACGTCGAAACCACAGTTCGCCGGCCGCAGCGGCGCGATGGCCACACCACGCGCCGCCAGCAGCGC
>JBASTF010001022.1:0-2272 GCA_049274755.1 Rubrivivax sp.
CGACTGCACCGTGCTGATGTCGCGCGGCATGGCCTCGGCCGGCGGGCCGTTGCGGCGCTCTTCGTCGATGTCGACGATGGAATGGGCGAAACAGGGCAGCAGGTCGCGCGGCAGCGCGCTCAGCGGCCGGCCCTTGATCAGCATCGTGCTGCCGGCGCCGTGCAGTGCCAGCAGTGCCGCGTGGTGGGCGGGGTCGGCCACCATGAAGGCCGGCACCTCGACCATCAGCCCGGGGCCAGGGCGCGCCGCCATCATCGCGTTCAGCGCCGTCTCGCCGGCAACGTTCAGCGCCACCGGCGGAATGGCCGCCGCGGCCGCCCGTGCCTTCACCGCCGCCGGGTCCAGCGGGCGCAGGTTCAGCGACAGCTTGGGTGCCGTGTCGGCCGGCGCCGGCCAGACCTCGGCCAGCGCCGCCAGCAGGGCCGGCGCGTCGATGCTGGCATCGGGGCGTTCGGGAAAAATCGTCAGCCGCGTGGCGATCACCGCACGCTGGCGGTCGATCATCGGGCTGTAGCCCAGGCGCAGCTGGGAGAGAACGGGATGGTCTTGCATGGCTCCACGGAGGCGGGATCAGACCCGGCAGGGTCCCCCTGGCGGGGCTGCGGCCCCTCGGGGGGTGGCGAACGAAGTGAGCTCGGGGCCCTAGTCTAGGCGCTGATGTAGTCGAACAACGAGACCTTCTGCACGAGCGAGTACGACTTCAGGGCGGCATCGTAGCCGCTTTGTTTGCTCTGGAAGTCCGAGATCGCCTTCACCATGTCCAGGTCCTCGGCCAGCGAGCGGTCGGCCTGGGCGGCCAGCTTGGCGGCCGAGATGCGGGCCTCCACCGAGTCGGTCCGGTTCAGCGTCTCGCCGGCCGCGGCGCGCTGCGACAGGACATTGTTCTGCAGCGCATCGATGTCGCGCACGCCTTTGCTGACGTTCTGCTTGATGACGTCGCCGGCCAGACCTGTGGTGTTCAACTCGCCGATGATGCGGTCGAGCACGCCGAACACCGACAGCGGCGGGTCGCCGGCCACGGCCGCCGGCGCGTCCAGCCAGGTCTTGGCGCCGTCCACCGACAGCGGCAGCGGTTCGTCCGACGGCGCGTCGGTGCGGCCTTGCACGCCGCGGTAGACCACACCGGTCGGCGTGTCGACGAAGGGCGGTGAATCGGTGCCCTGGCCGGCGAAGACGAAGCTGCCGGCACCGTCGGTGCGGTTGGAGACGCTGAGCAACTGGTCGCGGATGCCTTTCAGCGCACTGGCCAGCGACTTGCGGTCGCTGTCGGCGAAGCTGCCGTTGCCGGCGTTCAGCACCAGTTCGCGCGCCTGCTGGATCAGCTCGCCGGCGTCGCCCATCGCGGCTTCGGCCTGCTGCATGACGTTGCGGCTGGCCTCCAGCGCACGCTGGTTGGCTTCGCTGCGCACCATGGCTGCCAGCGCACGTTCGGCGCGTGCGGCAGCCACCGGGTCGTCGCTGGCGCTGTTGACGCGCTTGCCGCTGGTGAGCTGGTCCTGCTGGCGCGACAGCTCCTGCTGGCGCGTCTGCAGGTTCTTGATCGAGGACGCGAAGGCGTTGGCGGCGGTGATGCGCATGGCGGAACTCGCTGGGATGTGTGGGGTCAGCCGCCGGCGGTCTGCAGCAGCGTCTCGAACAGGCTTTGGGCGATCTGCAGCACCTTGGCCGCGGCCTGGTAGCTCTGCTGGAACTGGATCAGCCGCGCCGCCTCCTCGTCGAGGTTGACGCCCGAGACTTCGGTGCGCGCACCTTCGGCCTGGGCGTAGACGGCGGCCGAGATCGTGGCCGAGGAGGTGGCGCTCTGCACACGCACGCCGATGTTGGCGATGGCCGATGCATAGGCATCGGTGGCGATGGCGCCGCCCGACAGCACGCCGCCGCCGGACATGTCCTGGCCGATCAGCTTGGCGTCGCGCAGCGCCGACAGCGCCAGCGCATTGCCGTTGTTCGACGCGACGTACTGCGGCTGCACCGGCGCCACGTCGATGACGTCGCCGTTGCGCGGCACACCCGACAAGCGCAGGTCGAAGCCGTTGATGTCGGCCGGTGGCGCCGGGATCGGCGAATCGGCCGTCCAGACGCCGGTGCCGGTGCCGATCGATGCACCGCTGCTGTCGAACAGCTCCCAGCTGTAGTCGCCGGTGTCGCTGGTGAAGGCGATGGTGGCCCTGGCGCCGGGGTTGGGCGGCGTCGTCAGCATCGTCAGCGAGGCCACCGCGGCGGTGCCGACGTTGCTGCTGGACACGGTGGCCGCCAGCGGCGAGGCCGCGGC
>JBASTF010001023.1:0-1775 GCA_049274755.1 Rubrivivax sp.
GGGCTACACCGCCTGCGTCACGCGCCGCAGCGCCGACAAGCTGCAGCCGCTGCTCGAGCGCATCCGCGCCGACGGCGGCACGGCGCATGGCTTCGCCTCCGACGCGCGCGTCGAAGGCGAGGTGCAGCAGCTGTTCGCCAGGATCGAAGCCGAGATCGCACCCATCGAGGTGGTGGTCTTCAACATCGGCGCCAACGTGCGCTTCGGCATTGCCGACACCACCGAACGTGTCTACCGCAAGGTCTGGGAGATGGCGGCGCTGGCGGGTTTTCTCGTCGGCCGCGAAGCCGCGCGTGTGATGCTGCCGCGGGGCCGCGGCAGCATCATCTTCACCGGCGCCACCGCCAGCCTGCGTGGCGGCAACGGCTTCGCCGCTTTCGCCGGCGCCAAGTTCGCGCTGCGCGCGCTGGCGCAAAGCATGGGGCGCGAGCTGGGGCCGCAGGGCATCCACGTGGCGCACAGCATCATCGACGGCGCCATCGACACCGCGTTCATCGCCAACAACTTCCCCGAGCGCTACGCGCTGAAGGACCGCGATGGCATCCTCGACCCCGAGGCCATCGCCGAAGCCTACTGGCAACTGCACCTGCAACCCCGCAGCGCCTGGACCCACGAACTGGACCTGCGGCCCTGGATGGAGACCTGGTGATGGCCAAGACGCTGGAGTTCTTCTTCGATGTCGGCAGCCCGGCGAGCTACATCGCCTTCAAACAGCTGCCGGCGCTGGCTGCCGCGGCCGGCGCCGGCATCCACTGGCGGCCGATGCTGCTGGGCGGTGTGTTCAAGGCCACCGGCAATGCCAGCCCGGTGACGGTGCCGGCCAAGGGGCGCTGGATGATGGGCGACCTGCAGCGCTGGGCGCAGCGGGCCGGCGTGCCGTTCCGCCACAACCCCTTTTTCCCGATCAACACGCTGACACTGATGCGCGGCGCCGCCGGCCTGCAACTGCGTGAACCGGCACGGCTGCTGCCTTACTGCGGGGCTGTGTTCGACGCAATCTGGCAGCAGGGCCTGAACCTCGGCGACCCGGCCGTCGTCGCCCAGGTGCTGCAGGCGGCCGGCTTCGACCCCGAGGCCTTCGTGGTGCTGGTGGCCGACGCCGAGGTGAAGGCGGCGCTGATCGCAACGACCGACGAAGCCGTGGCGCGTGGTGTGTTCGGCGCGCCGACTTGTTTTGTCGGCGAGCGCATGCACTTCGGCCAGGACCGCCTGGACTTCGTGCGTGACGATCTAACGCAGCCCTGACAGCACCTCGGCCAGTTGCTCCAGGCTGGCGATGTTGTGCGCCGGCAGGAAGCGGTCGACATGGGGCAGCATGGCCTTGATGCCGCCGGCCCGCGGTTCAAAACGTTCGAAGCGCAGCAGCGGGTTCAGCCACACCAGGCGCCGGCAGCTTTTGTGCAGGCGTTCCATCTCGAAGCTGAGCTCGCCGGTGTGGCCGTGCTCCAGGCCGTCGGTGATCAGCAGCAGGGTGGCGCGGCTGTTCAGCACACGGCGCGCCCAGCGCTGGTTGAACTGGTGCAGGCACTCGCTGATGCGTGTGCCGCCCGACCAGTCCTCGACCTCGCGCACCACGCGGGCGACGGCGATGTCGGGGTCGCGCTGGCGCAGGCTGCGGGTGGTGCGTGTCAGGCGTGTGCCGAAGACGAAGCTCTCGACCCGGGCGTCCGCATGGCCCAGCGTGTGCGTGAAGTGCAGCAGCATGCGCGAGTAGCGGCTCATCGAGCCCGAGATGTCGGCCAGCACCACCAGCGGCGCCGGGCGCTGGCGGAGCC
>JBASTF010001024.1:0-4938 GCA_049274755.1 Rubrivivax sp.
GCCGCGGGCGGCCAGCGCTTCGGCGAAGGCCAGGCCGATGCCGGCCGATGCGCCGGTGACGAGGGCGGTGCGTTGCATGGGCGCCGACGATAGCAGCCGGTGCATCATCGCGGCCTGCACACCGGGAGCAACTGCATGGCATTCGATTTCCAGGGCCGGCGCGTCGTCGTCGCCGGCGGCAGCCGCGGCATCGGGCGCGGCATCGCGCTGGCCTTTGCCGCCGCAGGCGCCGACGTTTCCCTCTGCGCACGTGGTGCGCAGGCGCTGGAGGTCACACGCGCCGAACTCGCCGAGCTTCCCACGGAAGGCCGGCGTGTGCATGCCGCCGTTTGCGACCTGGCCGACGCGGCGTCGGTCGCAGCCTACGTGGCCGCGGCGGCCGAAGCGCTGGGCGGCATCGACATCCTCGTCAACAACGCCTCGGGCTTCGGCATGGGCGACGACGAAGCCGGCTGGGCCGCCGGCCTGGCCGTCGACGTGATGGCGATGGTGCGGGCGTCCCATGCCGCGCTGCCCTTCCTGCAGCGGGCGCAGGGCGCGTCCATCCTGCACATCGCGTCGATCTCCGGCTTTCGCGCGTCCACACGCGCACCGGCCTATGCCGCGGTGAAGGCCGCGATGATGAGCTACACCGGCAGCCAGGCGGCGATGCTGGCGCGGCAATGGGGCATCCGCGTCAACTGCATCGCACCGGGTTCGATCGAGTTCCCCGGTGGTGTCTGGGACGAACGCAAACAGGCCGCCGACCCGCTGTACGACCGCACGCTGAAGTCCATCCCCTTCGGCCGCATGGGCACGCCGGAAGAGATCGCCGAGGTCGCGCTGTTCCTGGCCTCGCCCCATGCACGCTGGGTGACGGGGCAGACGCTGGCGGTGGACGGCGGCCAGTTGCTGGGCGCCTAAGCCGCCAGCAGCTGCCGCAGCACAAACGGCAGGATGCCGCCGTGTTTGTAGTAGTCGACTTCGATCGCGGTGTCGATGCGCAGCGTCACCGTGATCTCGCGCTGCGTGCCGTCGGCGGCGGTGATCAGCAGCGTCGCGTCGGACAGCGGCTTCACGTCGGCGGCCAGCACCACGTCGATCAGCTCGTCGCCCTTCAGCCCCAGCGCCTGCCAGCTGTCGCCGGGTTTGAACTGCAGCGGCAGCACACCCATGCCGATGAGGTTGCTGCGGTGGATGCGCTCGAAGCTGCCGGCCACCACGGCCTTGATGCCCAGCAAGGCCGTGCCCTTGGCCGCCCAGTCGCGGGAACTGCCGGTGCCGTACTCCTCGCCGGCAAAGACGACGGTGGGCACGCCGGCGGCGATGTACTGCATCGCCGCGTCGTAGATGGCCTTCTTTTCGCCGCCGGGCTGCATCAGCGTGTAGCCGCCTTCGACACGGGAACCGTCTTCGTTGGCCGGCAGCATCAGGTTCTTGATGCGCACGTTGGCGAAGGTGCCGCGCATCATCACCTCGTGGTTGCCGCGGCGTGCGCCGTAGCTGTTGAAGTCGGCCTTCAGCACGCCGTTTTCCAGCAGGTACTTGCCGGCCGGTGTGCTGTCCTTGAAGCTGCCGGCCGGGCTGATGTGGTCGGTGGTGATGCTGTCGCCGAACAAGCCCATGATGCGCGCCGCCTGCACGCCGCTCTTCAGCGCCCGGGGCTCCATCGTGAAGTCGCCGAAAAACGGCGGCTCGGCGATGTAGGTGCTCTTCGGCCAGTTGTAGACCTGGCTGTCCTTGCCGGCAGCGCTGCCCTTGATCTTGCCCCAGAGCTTGCCCGGCTCGGTTTTCACCTTGTCGTAGTTCTGGCGGAAGGCCTTGCCGTTCATCGCGAACTTCATCAGCGCGTGGATCTCGTCGCTGCCGGGCCAGATGTCGCCGAGGTAGATGTCGCGGCCACCCTTGCCCTTGCCGACCGGTTCCGTCATCAGGTCGACCGTGACGTTGCCGGCGATCGCATAGGCCAGCACCAGCGGCGGGCTGGCCAGGAAGTTGGCCTTCAGGTTGGGGTGGATGCGGGCCTCGAAGTTGCGGTTGCCCGAGAGCACGGCCGCGGCGACAAGGTCGTTTTTCGTGATCAGCTCGTTGAGCTCGGCCGTCAGGTCGCCGGCGTTGCCGATGCAGGTGGTGCAGCCGTAGGCCGCGACGCTGAAGCCGAGTTTTTCCAGGTAGGGCAGCAGCCCCGCCTTCGTCAGATATTCGGTGACGATGCGCGACCCCGGGGCCAGCGAGGTCTTCACGTGTTTCTTCACCTTCAGCCCGGCCTCCACCGCCTTCTTCGCCAGCAGGCCGGCGGCCAGCAGCACACCGGGGTTGCTGGTGTTGGTGCAGCTGGTGATGGCGGCGATCAACACGTCGCCATTGCGGACCTCCAGGCCGCTGGCCGTCTTGAACACCTGGCCCAGCTTCTCGGCCGGCTGGTTGAAGCCGTTGTCGGCGGCGCTGGCGCTGAAAAGCTGGCCGAAGGTGGTCTTGACGTTGCCGAGGTTGATGCGGTCCTGCGGGCGCTTCGGGCCGCTGAGGCTGGGCGAGACGGTGGCGAGGTCGAGCTTGATCAGCTGCGAGTAGTCGATCTCGGCGGCGGCAGGCACGCCGAACATCTTCTGCGCCCGGAAATAGGCTTCGAAGGCTTCGATCTCGCCCTTGGTGCGGCCCGTGCCTTCGAAGTAGGCGATGGTTTTTTCGTCCACCGGGAAGAAGCCCATCGTCGCGCCGTACTCGGGCGCCATGTTGGCGATGGTGGCGCGGTCGGGCAGGCTCAGGCTGCGTGTGCCTTCGCCGCAGAACTCGACGAACTTGCCGACGACCTTTTCCTTGCGCAGCATCTCGGTGACGGTGAGCACCAGGTCGGTGGCCGTCACACCTTCACGCAGCTGGCCCGTGAGTTCGAAGCCGACCACGTCGGGTGTCAGGAAGTACACCGGCTGGCCCAGCATGCCGGCCTCGGCCTCGATGCCGCCCACACCCCAGCCGACGACGCCGATGCCGTTGATCATCGTCGTGTGGCTGTCGGTGCCGACCAGGCTGTCGGGGTAGTGCACCTTGTCCTTGGTCTTGTGCACACCACGCGCCAGGTACTCCAGGTTCACCTGGTGCACGATGCCGAAACCCGGCGGCACGACGCCGAAGGTGTCGAAGGCACCCATGCCCCACTTCATGAACTGGTAGCGCTCCTGGTTGCGCTGGAACTCCAGCTTCATGTTCAGGTCCAGCGCCTTGGGGCTGCCGAAGTGGTCGACCATCACGCTGTGGTCCACCACCAGGTCCACCGGCACCAGCGGTTCGATGGCCTTGGGGTTCTTGCCCAGCTTCGCCGCGACGTTGCGCATCGCCGCCAGATCGGCCAGAAGAGGCACGCCGGTGAAGTCCTGAAGCACGACACGGGCGACGACGAAGGGGATTTCCGCGCTGCGCTCGGCATTGGGCTGCCACTGCGCCAGCTGCGCCACATGCTCGGGCGTGACCTTCTGGCCGTCGCAGTTGCGCAGCACACTTTCCAGCACGATGCGCAGCGAATGCGGCAGCCGCGTGACGCCCGGGTGGCTCTTGGCCAGGGCGGGCAGCGAAAAGAAGCGGCCTTCCTTGCCGGAAGCGGTCTTGAAGGTCTTCAGGGTCTTGGCAAAGGCGTGGGTGGGCATTGGAATCCTCCTGGGCTGTCCTGGGCTGATGCAGCCATTGTGGCCACAAGCGATGGCGGCGTGCACTCGCTATGGACAGAGACCCGACAGGCCGCGACACTCGCGCGCAACCATCCATGTTCGACCTGCCGCCCCGCCCGGACCTGTTCGGCCCCGACCACGAGGCCTTCCGCGACACGCTGCGCGGCTTCGTCGCCCGCGAGATCACGCCGCACGCCGCCGCCTGGGACGAAGCCGGGAGTTTCCCGCGCGAGCTCTACCGCCGCGCCGCGGCCATCGGCCTGCTGGGCATCGGCTACCCCGATGCGCTGGGCGGCACCCCGGCCGACCTGGGGTTCACGCTGGTGGTGGCCGAGGAACTGGCGCGCGCCGGCAGCGGCGGCGTGCAGGCCGGGCTGGGTTCGCACCACATCGCGCTGCCGCCGATCCTGGCGCTGGGCGCGCCCGAGCTGCAGCAGCGTGTCGTGCCGCCGGTGCTGCGCGGCGAGAAGATCGCGGCGCTGGCCATCACCGAACCCGGCGGCGGCAGCGACGTGGCGGCCCTGCGCACGGCGCTGCGGCGCGATGGCGACATGCTGGTCATCGACGGCGAAAAAACCTTCATCACCAGCGGCCTGCGTGCCGACTTCCTGACGGTGGCGGTGCGCAGCCGGGCCGGCATCTCGCTGGTGCTGGTGGAAGGCGACCGCCCCGGCCTCACACGCACGGCGCTGGCCAAAACCGGCTGGTGGGCCAGCGACACCGCCCACCTGCGCTTCGACGGTGTGCGTGTGCCGGCGGCCAACCTCATCGGCGACGAAGGCACGGGCTTCAAGGCCATCCTGCGCAACTTCAACCACGAGCGGCTGATGATGGCCGCAATGGCCTGCAGTTATGCCCAGGTCTGCACCGAAGAGGCGCTGGACTGGGCGCGTGAACGCAAGACCTTCGGCGCGCCGCTGGTCGAACGCCAGGTCATCCGCCACAAGCTGGTGGACATGGTGTCGCGCGTGGAAACCGCGCGCAGCCTGGTGCACGACCTGGCCTGGCGCACCCAGCAGCGCCTGGGCAGCGCCGACGCGCTGGTGGCACGCACCTGCATGGCCAAGATCGTCGCGACGCAGGCCATGCAGTTCTGCGCCGACCAGGCGGTGCAGATCCTGGGCGGCATGGGCTTCATGCGCGGCACGAAGAGCGAACGCCTGTACCGCGAGGTCAAGGTGATGATGATCGGCGGTGGTTCCGAAGAGATCATGAAGGACCTGGCGGCGCGCCAGCTCGGGCTGTGACGGAGCCGGACCCCGACGCCACCGTCGTGCGCCCGCCCGGGCCGATCACG
>JBASTF010001025.1:0-1742 GCA_049274755.1 Rubrivivax sp.
GGCGCGCTGGGCAAGGTCAGCGACTCGCTGCAGCGCATGCGGGAACTGGCCGTGCAGGCGCGCAACGCGACGAACACCGACGCCGACAAGGACTCGCTGGACAAGGAGTTCGGCGAGCTGGCCAAGGAAATCCAGCGTGTGCTGGGCGGCACCACCTTCAACGGCAAGAACATCCTCGGCGGCGACGCGGGCTCGCAGACCTTCCAGGTCGGCGCGAACACCGGCACCGACGACACGATCGACATCGTGACGACGCAGATGACCGGTGACAGCTCGATCACGACCGTCGCCGGCACCGACAACACCGGCGCCAGCCGCGCGAAGATCGACTCCACCGCGAGTTCGACCGACATCGGCAGCGTCATCGACAACATCGATGCCGCGCTGGACAAGGTGAACTCCGAGCGCGCCACGATGGGTGCTTCGCAGAACCGCTTCGACGCCGTGATCAGCAGCCTGCAGACCAGCATCGAAAACCAGAGCGCCGCCCGCAGCCGCATCATGGACGCGGACTTCGCTTCGGAAACCGCCAACCTCAGCCGTGCGCAGATCCTGCAGCAGGCCGGCAACGCGATGGTGGCCCAGGCCAACCAGCTGCCGCAGCAGGTGCTGGCGCTGCTGCGCTGAGCCACGGGCCGCCGCCGCGCCCGCCGCTTTCCGCCAAGACCCCGGCCGGGTGCCACCCGCCGGGGTCTTGCTTTTGGGGGATCGAACTGCGGGGCCAAAGCGCCGCATTTCGGCCGATTGCGTCCTCAAGTCTGTTCGCACAATGCGTTCCAAGCGTGTCGTGCAAGGTGTACGGCACAGGATCCGAAACTCGAGGACGGTGCGTAGGGCGCCGACGAGCCCGCCGCCACCTGAGGAGCATTCGACATGCCGCAGACGATCAACACGAACCTGACCTCGCTGAACGCGCAGCGCAATCTCAGCATGTCGCAGAGCTCTCTGTCGACGTCGATGCAGCGCCTGTCGTCGGGCCTGCGGGTCAACAGCGCGAAGGACGATGCCGCCGGCCTGGCCATCGCCGAGCGCATGAATGCGCAGGTGCGCGGCATGAACGTCGCCGTGCGCAACGCCAACGACGGCATCTCGCTGGCGCAGACCGCCGAAGGCGCGCTGGGCAAGGTCAGCGACTCGCTGCAGCGCATGCGGGAACTGGCGGTGCAGGCACGCAACTCGACGAACTCCGACGCCGACAAGGATTCGCTGGACAAGGAGTTCGGCGAGCTGGCCAAGGAAATCCAGCGTGTGCTGGGCGGCACCACCTTCAACGGCAAGAACATCCTCGGTGCCGGTGCCGGCACGCAGGCCTTCCAGGTCGGCGCCAACACCACGGCCAACGACACCATCGACATCATCACGACCGACATGTCGACGGCCACCGAGATCACCAGCATCGCCGGCTTCGACAACCTGGGCACCAGCCGCGCCGGCATCGGCTCGACGGCCACCGGGACCGTCATCGCCAGCGTCATCGGCGCCATCGACGTGGCGCTGGACAAGGTGAACTCCGAGCGCGCCACGCTGGGTGCCTCGCAGAACCGCTTCGACGCCGTGATCTCCAACCTGATGACGGCCAGCGAAAACCAGAGCGCTGCACGCAGCCGCATCATGGATGCCGACTTCGCCGCCGAAACCGCGAACCTGAGCCGCGCGCAGATCCTGCAGCAGGCCGGCAACGCGATGGTGGCCCAGGCCAACCAGCTGCCGCAGCAGGTGCTGCGCCTGCTGCAAGGCTGATG
>JBASTF010001026.1:0-2216 GCA_049274755.1 Rubrivivax sp.
GCGTCACCCTGCGTTCGCTGGCCCTGCACGGCATCGACGCCCGCACCCGCGACGTGCTGCGCCTGCGTGGTGTGAGCGTCGCCGACACTGCCGGGCCGGCGCTGCGCGCCGTGCTGCAGACGCCGAACGGCGAGGTCACGCTGGAGAGCCGATGAGCCCCCGATGAACACGATCACCGACGAACTGTTCCGCGACGACAGCACGCTGCAGCACTGCGAGGCCACCGTGCTGTTCGTCGACGACGCCGGCATCGTGCTCGACCGCACGGTGTTTTATCCGCTGGGTGGTGGCCAGGCCGGCGACAGCGGCCGGCTGCTGGCGCCCGACGGTTGCAGCATCGTGGTGGCCGACACGCGCAAACACAAGGAACGCCCCGGCGCGATTCTGCATGTGCCGGCGGCCGGTGCCGACCTGTCCTGGCTGCAGCCGGGTCAACGTGTGACGGCGCAGATCGACGCCGCGCGCCGCCAGGCCCATGCACGCTTCCACACCGCCACGCACCTGCTCTGCGCCCTGGTGCCGCACCCGGTGGACGGCTGCTCGATCACCGAGACCTATGCGCGGCTGGACTTCCACATGACCGAGCCGCTGGACAAAGAGCAGCTGACGGCCGGCATCACACGTCTGGTGGCCGGTGCGCACCCGGTGCAGCACCGCTGGATCAGCGAAGAGGAACTGGACGCCAACCCGGGCCTGGTGCGCAGCATGAGCGTGCAGCCGCCGCGGGGTCTGGGCCGTGTGCGTGTTGTCGACATCGAGGGCGTGGACCTGCAGCCCTGCGGCGGCACGCACGTGACGAACACGGCCGAGATCGGCGCCGTGTGCGTCACGAAGATCGAGAAAAAAAGCGCCAGCACCCGCCGCGTGGTGCTGGGCTTTGCCGCCGCTGTTTAGTTCGAGTACTTCTCGGCGCGGAAATCGTCGTGGCAGGCCTTGCAGCTGCCGCCCACCGCGCCGACGGCGGCCTTGATGGCATCGAGGTTGCCGCCCTTGGCCGCGGCCTCGAGCTTGCCGACCTCGGCGACCATCTTCTCGTTGGCCGCCTTGAACTTCGCCGACTCCTTCCAGATCTCGGGCTTGGCGCGGTTGGGCAGGCCCTTGTCGGTGCCGTCGCCGAAGGCCGTCCACGGCAGCTTGGCCAGGTCGGCCACCAGGGCCGCGTTGTCGGCAGCCACCTTGGCGTCGAAGGGCACCCGGCCCTGGGCCATGGCGCCGATGCGGCCGAAGTGGTTGGCGATCAGCGTCAGCGCGCTCTGGCGGTACTTGATCGCGTCCTCGGGCTTCTGGAACTGCGCTGCAGCAGGCAGGGCGGTGACGAGGCCCGCGACCGTAGCGGCAGCGAGAAGCAGGCGTTTGGACATGCGTGAACTCCGGGTTGGGAAAGTGGTGCGCCGGCCCCGCGAAGCGCAGGGCCGGCGGGCAGTCTACGTAGCCACCGTGTCCGCGCTTCCGCTCTCAGGGAAACTCCTGAGCAACGGACTCAACCAATGCGCGAAGGTGGGCCGGTCCGTGGTTCGCGTTATGGTTGCGCCTGTCGCACCACCGTGCCCACAGCCTTGCCGACCACGATGACGCAACACCCCCCCGCCGCCGACAGCCGCACCCGCGTCTGGGACCTGCCGACACGTTTGTTCCACTGGACCCTGGCGCTGGCCATCATCGGCTCGGTGGTCTCGGGCAAGGTCGGCGGCGCGGCCACCGTCTGGCACTTCCGCCTCGGCTACCTGGTGTTTGCGCTGCTCGCCTTCCGGGTGCTGTGGGGCCTGGTCGGCGGGCACTGGTCGCGCTTCAGCAGCTTCCTCTACAGCCCGGGCACGGTGCTGCGCTACCTGCGTGGCCAGAGCCGGCCCGACGAACACCTGGACGTGGGCCACAACCCGCTGGGGGCGTTTTCGGTGCTGGCCCTGCTGCTGCTGCTGGCCGTGCAGGTGGGCACCGGCCTGGTGGCCGACGACGAGATCGCCAGCGTCGGCCCGCTGAACCGCTTCGTCAGCGGCGCCACGGCCGGCAGCGCCACGGCCTGGCACAAGACCTATGGCCAGTGGATCCTCATCACGCTGGTCGTGCTGCACATCGTGGCCATCCTGTTCTACCTGTTCAAGCGCGGCAAGAACCTGGTCGGGCCGATGGTCAGCGGCGACAAGCCGGCCCTGCACGCAGGCACGCCGGCTGCCACCGACAGCGCGGCCACGCGGCTGCTGGCGCTGGCGCTGGCC
>JBASTF010001027.1:0-4064 GCA_049274755.1 Rubrivivax sp.
GCCTGCTGCACGCCCAGCTCGACGGTGCCGACCTGGCCGCCTCGGCGGCTTTTGCCTGCGCCTGCGCAGCGCAGACAATCGCGGCATGCCGCTGAACCCCCATCTCGACCTGCGGCCCGAGGTTGCCGACGCACTGGCTGCCGGCCGCGCCGTCGTGGCACTGGAATCGACCATCATCAGCCATGGCATGCCCTGGCCGCAGAACGCCGAAACGGCGCTGGCCGTCGAAGCCGAGGTGCGCGCCGCCGGCGCCGTGCCGGCGACGATCGCCGTGCTCGACGGGCGCCTGAAGGCCGGGCTGTCGACGGCGCAGATCGAACGCCTGGGCCAGGAAGGCCTGGCCGTCACCAAGGCCAGCCGGCGCGACCTGCCGCTGCTGGTGGCGCAGCGCCGCAACGGCGCAACGACGGTGGCCGCGACGATGATCGTCGCCGCGCTGGCCGGCATCCGCGTTTTCGCCACCGGCGGCATCGGCGGTGTGCACCGTGGCGCGGAAACCAGCTTCGACGTCTCGGCCGACCTGCAGGAACTGGCGCGCACGCCGGTGGCCGTGGTCTGCGCCGGCATCAAGAGCATTCTCGACATCGGCCTGACGCTCGAATACCTGGAAACCCACGGCGTGCCGGTCATCGGTGTCGGCAGCAACAGCCTGCCGGCCTTCTACAGCCGCGACAGCGGCTTCCCGGTGGACCTGCGGCTGGACGAACCCGCCGCCATCGCCGCCGTGCTGCGGGCGAAGTGGGAGCTGGGGCTGGACGGCGGCGTGGTCATCGCCAACCCGGTGCCGCAAGCCCATGCGATGCCGCGCGAGCACATCGACGCTGCCATCACCCAGGCCCTGGCCGAAGCCGCGGTGCAGCGCATCACCGGCAAGGCCAGCACGCCCTTCCTGCTGGCGCGTGTGGCCGCACTCACCGGCGGGCAGAGCCTGGCCGCCAACATCGCGCTGGTGAAGAACAACGCGCGGCTGGCCGCGGCCGTGGCCCTAGCCTTGTAGCTGCTTCTGGAACACCAGGCCCGCGTGCTCGCGCAGCGCGTGGAACTGGATCTTCGGCCAGTTGTCCTGCATCGCGCGCAGCTCGCCGGCGTATTCCAGCAGCACCGTCGGCGCGTCGACGGCGTCCAGCGCCACGCGGTGGGCATTGCCGTCGATGAAACGCTGCAGCTCCTTGGCGTCGTCGCAAGTGACCCAGCGCGCCACGTTGTAGCGCGCCGGCATCACACGCGCCTTGACGCCGTATTCGTGTTCGAGCCGGTGCGCGACGACCTCGAACTGCAACTGGCCCACAGCGCCCAGCAGCAGCACGGTGCCGGCCACCGGGCGGAAGACCTGGATCGCGCCTTCTTCGCCCAACTGGGTGAGGCCGGCGCGCAGCTGCTTGGTCTTCAGCGGGTCGGCCACCTCGACGCTGCGGAACATCTCGGGCGCGAAGAAGGGCAGGCCGGTGAACTGCAGGCTTTCACCTTCGCTGAGCGTGTCGCCCAGCTGCAGCACACCGTGGTTCGGGATGCCGATGATGTCGCCGGCATAGGCCTCGTCGAGCAGCTCGCGGCGCTGGCTCATGAAGGTGACGACGGTGTTGGGCCGCAGCTCCTTGCCGCTGCGCGCCACCTTCAGCCGCATGCCGCGCTCGAAGCGGCCCGAGGCCACACGCAGGAAGGCGATGCGGTCGCGGTGCGCCGGGTCCATGTTGGCCTGGATCTTGAACACCACGCCGCTGAACTTGGGCTCCACCGGCTGCACCTCGCGCTGCAGTGCCGCCTTCGCGCCCGGCGGCGGCGCCAGCTCGACCAGGGCGTCCAGCACCTCCTGCACGCCGAAGTTGTTGATCGCGCTGCCGAAGAGCATCGGCGTCTGGCGGCCGGCCAGGAACTCGGCCTCGTCGAAGCCGGGCGCGGCTTCGCGCACCAGCTCCACCTCGCTGGCGGCCTCCATGTAGGGGCTGCCGAAACGTTCGGCCAGCGCCGGGTTCTGCAGGCCTTCGACCACTTCGTCGCCGCCTTCCTTCACCCGGTCTTCGCCGGGCGAAAACACCCGCATCTGGTCGCGCCGCAGGTCGAGCACGCCGCCGAAGAACTTGCCCATGCCCACCGGCCAGGTGAAGGGCACGATGCTCATGCCCAGCTCGCGCTCGATTTCGTCGAACAGGTCCAGCGGCGCCTTGACCTCGCGGTCCATCTTGTTGACGAAGGTGAGGATGGGCGTGTTGCGTGCGCGGCAGACCTGCAGCAGCCGCCGTGTCTGCGGTTCCACGCCGTTGGCGGCGTCGATGACCATCAGCGCCGCGTCCACCGCCGTCAGCACGCGGTAGGTGTCTTCGCTGAAGTCCTGGTGGCCCGGGGTGTCGAGCAGGTTGATGACGCAGTCGCGGTACTCCATCTGCATCACCGAACTCGCCACCGAGATGCCGCGCTGCTTTTCGATCTCCATCCAGTCGCTGGTGGCGTGGCGCGTGGCCTTGCGCGCCTTCACGCTGCCGGCGATCTGGATCGCGCCGGAGAACAGCAGCAGCTTTTCCGTCAGCGTCGTCTTGCCGGCGTCGGGGTGGCTGATGATGGCGAAGGTGCGGCGGCGGCGCACTTCGCCGGCAAGGCGGATTTCGGTGTCGGAGGACATGGCTGGCAGCTCGGGCAATCCACGATTATCCGGCGCCGCGCCCAGCTGTCGCCACCGGCCTTGACGAAGGCGCTGGACGAGCCGTCGTTCACCGAGGCCAGCTTGCCGAACTGCGCGCAGGAACCCGGCGCGGCATGGCCCAGCGCACGGATGCGCCCGGCAATCGGGTCGACGGCGTTCCACAGCTCGGTGCACTGGGCCATGAACATCGGCCCGGCGCCGCCTTTTTCTTTGCCATGGAATCTCTCCTGCGTGCCAGGGAAGTCCGCAGCACGCAGCCTCAGCCTGTCAAGCGCCGCACGCCCGGCAGCGGACAGGCATAAATGGCGTTGCGCAGCGCCGCGATGGCCTCGTAGCGCGTGAAGCTGCGGCGCCAGGCCAGCACCACGCGGCGTGTCGGCACCGGGGGCGCGAAGCGGATGTACTTGATGTGCGGCTGCGCCTCTTTCGGCACGCTGAGCTGCGGCACGACGGTGACGCCCATGCCCGAGGACACCATGTACTTGATGGTCTCCAGCGAGCTGCCTTCGAAGCTCTTGCGGATGCCTTCGGCGTCGCTGGAAAACCGTGCGTATTCGGGGCAGACCTCGAGCACATGGTCGCGGAAGCAGTGGCCGGTGCCCAGCAGCAGCATGGTCTCGGCCTTCAGCTCCTCGGCGGTGATGCTCTTGCGCTTGGCCAGCGCATGGTTTTTCGGCACCGCGGCCATGAAGGGCTCGTCGTACAGCGGCGCCACGGCCAGGCCGGTGTCGGGAAAGGGCTCGGCCATGATGGCGCAGTCGAGCTCGCCGGTGCGCAGCATGTCCAGCAGCCGCGTGGTGAAGTTCTCCTGCAGCATCAGCGGCATCTGCGGCACCTGCTCGATGGCCTGCTTCACCAGGTCGGGCAGCAGGTAGGGGCCGATGGTGTAGATCACGCCCAGGCGCAGCGGGCCCGACACCGGGTCCTTGCCGCGTTTGGCGATCTCCTTGATCGCCGCCGCCTGCTCGATGACCTGCTGCGCCTGGCGCACGATGTCCTCGCCCAGCGGCGTGACGCTCACTTCGCTGGCGCCACGCTCGAACAGCTTGACGTCCAGCTCCTCTTCCAGCTTCTTGATCGCCACGCTCAGCGTCGGCTGCGACACGAAACAGGCCTCGGCGGCGCGCCCGAAGTGTTTTTCCCGCGCCACGGCCACGATGTACTTCAGCTCGGTCAGGGTCATGCCGGCCATTGTGCCGCCGCCGGCCGGCCAATAATCGATGCACACCGGAGAAGCACCGCCCCGTGCCAGCCCTCGAATCCGCCGCCGACACGGACTTCCTCAGCCAGGCGCGGCTGCGTCTGCATGCGGGTGTGCTGCGGGGGGCGGCCGTCAACAGCCTGCTGGCCGCCGCCATGCTGGTGGCCGTGATGTGGGGCCGCGCGCCGCCGGCGTTGCTGCTGGGCTGGGCGGCAGCGGTGGTGC
>JBASTF010001028.1:0-1640 GCA_049274755.1 Rubrivivax sp.
ACTTCCGCCTGCACCGCCGCGGTGACGGCGCCCTGCGCTGGATGCGCGCCGACGCCTCGCCGCAGCGCACCGACGACGGCGCCACGCTGTGGCATGGCTACATCGAAGACGCCACCGAGCGGCGTGAACTCGAACAGGCGCGCGAAGAAGCCGCCGCGGCCGCTGCCGCCAACCGCGCGAAGACCGAGTTCCTCTCGCGCATGAGCCACGAACTGCGCACGCCGCTGAACGCGGTGCTGGGCTTCACGCAGCTGATGGAGATCGACGCTGCCGAGCCGCCCACCGAAGGCCAGCGCCGGCGGCTGAAGCTGATCCGCGAATCCGGCGCCCACCTGCTGCAGATGATCGGCGACCTGCTGGACCTGACACGCATCGAATCCGGCGGCATGGCGCTGCAGCTGGGCACCGTGCTGCTGCGCGACGCGGCCGAGCAGGCCCTGGCAATGCTGCGCGACAGCGCCGACAAGGCCCAGGTGCGCCTGCTGCGGGCGCCCGGCGGCGAAACGCTGGCAGCGTGTGCCGACCCGGTGCGGCTGCGCCAGGTGCTGCTGAACCTGCTGTCCAACGCCATCAAGTACAACCGCGCCGGCGGCAGCGTCGAACTGCTGCTGCAGCGCGGCGACGGCGCACACGAGGTGTGCATCGTCGTGCGCGACACCGGCGTCGGCATCGCCGCGGGTGAACTGCCGCGGCTGTTCGAGCCGTTCTACCGCAGCCCGCAGTCGGGCAGCGGCGTCGAAGGTGCAGGCATCGGCCTCAGCGTCACGCAGGCGCTGGTGACGCTGATGCAGGGGCGCATCAGCGTGGCCAGCCGCGTCGGCAAAGGCTCGAGCTTCGGTGTCACGCTGCCGGCGGCCTGAGCCACCCCCCCGCGCATTCCTGGAAGCTTGCCGCTATGCCGTCCATTGGAAAGTCCAAATGGATCGGGCAGCGCCCATCGCGAACACTTCGCCGGCCACGACAACAGTGAGACAGGCGGGCCGGCCACAGCAGCCGGCGCGACAGCTGTCCGGAGCGGAGACATGGTGCGATGGTCTGGACGAGGCCGGCGGCGATGATGCAGCGGCAGGACGGCGCGCTCGAGCTGTGGACCGAGCTGCTGGCGCAGCTGAGCCACGCGGCGAGCGATTGCGCGCGGCCCGACGTCGTGCGCCGGCTCAAGCGCATCGGCGTGCGCCGCACCGGCACGGTGGCCGTGAACCTGGACCGCGAGTACATGCGCGCCAGCCAGATGGCGATGGCCGCCGGCTGCACGCCACAGCCGCAAGCGGTGCTGCTGCGGGCGCAGACGCTGCTGCTGCGCGACGACCTGCAGCAGGACCTGCACGACCTGGCGCGCACCTACCAGCAGCTGCTGCAGCTGCTGGCGCCGCCCAGCGGCACCCAGCGCCACCGCTGGCTGGTCGGCCGGGCCCGTGTGCACCTGGCCCAGGCCGAAGCGCTGCGGCGCGACACCTGAGCCGCACCGCCCGCTACAGCTGCAGCTTGCCGTAGAACACCACCGGCCCGGTGGGCTGGCCGGTCGGTGAACCACCGGGCGGCTCGACGCTGACCGCCATGTGGTCGATGCCGCTGCCACGCAGGCCGCCGGGCAGCTGGCCGCGGCTGAGCAGCGTCACGCCGTCGGCCTTGATCAGGCC
>JBASTF010001029.1:0-1549 GCA_049274755.1 Rubrivivax sp.
GGCGGTGGTGGTGTCGGCGGCGCTGGTGACGGCGGCGGCGACGGTGCGGGCGGCGGCCTGGGCGCAATGCGCAACGTGCGTGTCACCGCACGCAAGCCCGACGGCAAGGTGCTGGGCACGGCGCTGCTGCAGAACAACCTGGTGTCGCTGTATGCACGCACCTACAAGGACGCCTTCGTGCTCGAGTTCGCCGACGATGGTTCCGGCAACGGCGAGTACTTCGACGAAGCGGAGAAGAAGTGGCTGAAGCTCAACGGCCAGTCGCTGCACATCCTGGTGCCCAAGCTCACGCACCACGTCAGCGCCAACCCGCTGACCGAGGCCGCCTACCAGTGGGCGCTGTACAAGTACGGCACCGAAGCGGCGCTGAACGCGGTGCGCATGGCCGAGGCCAACGAAACTGTGCGCCAGGCGTTCAACAGCCGCGTGCCGCCGGAGTACCGCGTCAGCGACGTCACGAACTACGCGGTTGCCGTCAGCGACACCACGGTTCCGGGCACGCTGCCGAACAGCCATGCCGGCCGCTTCGGCACGCTGCTGGCGGCCATGCCGCGCGCCGCGCGCCTGTTCCTGGGCACGATTCCCTTCCCGGCCCTGGCCTTCACGCGCCAGTTGGTGAAGGACCTGCGCGACGACAACATCGTCAACGCCTCGTCGGACGACGCCGAACAGGAAGCCTACGACGGTTCGCTGTCGCTGCTGCTGGCCGATGCCATCCAGAGCGCACGCACCGACTACGCCAACTTGGCCCAGCCCGGCCCGACCGAGGTGCCCAACGCCTGCTTCAACCCGGGCCTGTTCACGCTGGGCACGAAGTGGTCGTTGACCTACACCGAGATGCCGGCCGACTCGTCGCCGGTGACGTCGACGCTGCAGCTGGAAGTGACCAGCACGGCGGCCACGTTCCAGACCTACAACCCGGCGCTGGAGGTCAGGCTGTCGGATGGCACAGAGTCGGTCTTCACCTACTTCGCGCCCGACCTCAGCGCCGGCATCCGCCGCTACGGCAACCGGATCGACGCCAACTTCAACGGCACATTGTTGAGCTTCGTGAACCTGGTCAGCCCGTCGTCGCTGAGCCGGCAGTTCCTGCTGCTGCCGGGCGAAAGCGAGACCGTCAGCGAGACGCTGCTGTCCACGGTCTACAACCCGGACGGCTCGGTGTTCTCGCCGACACAAACGACAACGAGCGCGACGACGACGACCTTCATCGGCTACGAGACGGTCACCGTGCCGGCCGGTACGTTCAAGAACGCCTGCAAGTACGCGATCACCGATGCCCGCCAGCAGACCACGACGACCTGGATCACCTCGTCGGGCCAGGGCATCGAAGTGCGCAGCGTCGAGTCCAACGGCACGATCACCGAGTTGCAGTCGGGCACCGTGAACGGTCAGGCCGTGAAGTAAGGAGAGCACCACCATGCACAAACAACAACGCATGAGCCTGCTGCTGGCAGCCGCGCTGCTGGCCAGCGGGCTGGCGGCCGCCCAGGGCCTGCCGCTGAAGGCCAACGAAGTCACCGAAGCCGCCATCGTCGATGCGCTGGCC
>JBASTF010001030.1:0-7125 GCA_049274755.1 Rubrivivax sp.
GGCGCGGCCTTGGCGGCCGGCTTCGCGGCAGCCTTGGGCGCGGCGGCCTTGCCGTTCAGCTTGGCCACGGCGGCAGCCAGGGCTTCGACACGTTCGCTCAGCGCCTGCACGTCCTTGGCCGTGGGCACGCCCAGCTTGCCCATGGCCTTCGCGGTGCGGGCTTCGAAGATGGCTTCCAGCTTGTCCCAGTTCTGGCCGGCCTTGGCCGTCACGGTGCCGGCCATCGCCGTCATCTTGCCGGTGACTTCGCTGATCTTCTCTTCGGCCAGGCCCTGGGTCTTCTTCTGCAGGCTCATGCCTTCCTTGACCAGGGCTTCGAAGACCTTGCCGCCTTCTTCCTGGGCCTTCGCGAAGGCCCCCATGCCGGCCAGCCAGATCTGCTGCGCGGAGTCCTTCACCGAACCGGCCAGGGCGCTGTCCAGCAGGCCGACGGCGGGCGACGTCTTCTTCTCGGAAATGCTCTTGAGCTTCTTGACCATGGTCGGCTTCCTCTGTGTGGTGCGGGATGGCGTCGAATATAGGGTTCCTCCCTGGGGCGCACAGCCTAAAACTCTAGTGAGACGGCTCTATGCTGCCGCTCGAGACAACCACAGCCCACGAGGAGAAGCACATGCAGTATTTCGTGACCGGTGCCACCGGCTTCATCGGCAAACGGCTCGTGAAGGCCTTGCTGGCGCGCCGCGGTGCCACCGTGCACTTCCTGGTGCGGCCGGGCAGCGAAGGCAAGCTGCAGGCGCTGTACGACTACTGGGGCACGACGAAGGCGCGTGCCGTGCCGGTGAGCGGCGACCTCACGGCGAAGAAGCTCGGTGTGGCCAGCGACGACATCAAGCGCCTGAAAGGCCAGGTCGACCATGTCTACCACCTGGCCGCGGTGTACGACCTGTCGGCCGACGAAGAGAGCCAGGTGCAGGTGAACGTCGAAGGCACACGCAACATGGTGGAGTTCGCGAAAGCCATCGACGCCGGCCACGTGCACCATGTCTCCAGCATCGCCGCCGCGGGTCTGTACGAAGGTGTGTTCCGCGAAGACATGTTCGACGAGGCCGAGGGCCTGGACCACCCGTACTTCATGACCAAGCACGAGAGCGAGAAGATCGTGCGCAAGGAATGCAGGGTGCCGTGGACCGTGTACCGCCCGGCGATGGTGGTGGGCGACAGCGGCACCGGCGAGATGGACAAGATCGACGGGCCCTACTACTTCTTCAAGCTGATCCAGCGCATGCGGCAGATCCTGCCGCCCTGGTTCCCCAGCATCGGCCTGGAAGGCGGGCGCGTGAACATCGTGCCGGTGGACTTCGTCGTCGCGGCGCTGGACCACATCAGCCACGCCAAGGCCGAGCTGAAGAGCAGGTGTTTCCACCTCGTCGACCCGGTGGGCTACCGCATCGGCGATGTGCTCGACATCTTCAGCAAGGCTGCACACGCGCCGAAGATGAACGTCTTCGTCAACGCCGCGCTGCTGGGCTTCATTCCGAAGAGCGTGAAAAAGGGCTTGATGGCGGTGGCGCCGGTGCGTCGCATCCGCCATGCGGTGATGAAGGACCTGGGGTTGCCGGAGGACATGCTGACCTTCGTCAACTACCCGACACGCTACGACTGCCGCGAGACGCTGGCGGCACTGAAGGGCAGCGGCATCGAGTGCCCGAACCTGAAGGACTACGCCTGGCGGCTGTGGGACTACTGGGAGCGCCACCTCGACCCCGATCTCTTCATCGACCGCAGCCTGAAGGGCACGGTGGGCGGCAAGGTGGTGCTGGTGACCGGCGGCTCCTCGGGCATCGGCCTGGCGGCGGCCTGCAAGTTCGCCGAAGCCGGTGCGGTGACCATCATCTGCGCGCGCGGCGAAGACAAGCTGGCCGACGCGGTGAAGGAGATCGCCACGTTCGCGAAGGAACGCGGCCAGGCCAGCCCGCAGGTCTTCAGCTACAGCGTGGACATCGCCGACGAAGCCGGCTGCGCCGCGTTCGTGCAGACGCTGAACGACAAACACGGCGGCGTCGACTTCCTGATCAACAACGCCGGGCGTTCGATCCGCCGTGCCATCGAAAGCAGCTACGACCGCTTCCACGACTTCCAGCGCACGATGGACCTGAACTACTTCGGCTGCCTGCGCGTGACCATGGGCCTGCTGCCCGGCATGGTGAAAAAGCGCAAGGGCCATGTCGTCAACATCAGCAGCATCGGCGTGCTGACCAACGCACCGCGTTTTTCCGCCTACGTCGCCAGCAAGGCGGCGCTGGACGCCTGGACCCGCTGCGCCAGCAGCGAGTTCGCCGACCAGGGCATCAGCTTCACGACGATCAACATGCCGCTGGTGCGCACGCCGATGATCGCGCCGACCAAGATCTACAACAACGTGCCGACACTGGCACCGGAAGAGGCCGCCGACATGATCGCCCAGGCCTGCATCGCCAAGCCGGTGCGCATCGCGACACGGCTGGGCATCACCGGCCAGGTGCTGCATGCGCTGGCGCCGCGTGTGGCGCAGATCGTCATGAACACCAGCTTCCGCATGTTCCCCGACAGCGAAGCCGCCAAGGGCGAGAAGGGCGGCAGGCCGCAGCTCAGCGCCGAGGCGGTGGCGCTGCAGCAGATGATGCGCGGCATCCACTTTTAGCCCGGGCGCGGCGTCGTCGCCGCCGCCTGGTGGTGGCTGGATCAGGTGTCCATCGGGGTCGGGCAGCCAGGCGCTTCAGTCGGCCACCTGCAGCACCAGCTTGCCGAAGTTCTCGCCGCTGAAGAGTTTGCCCAGCGTACCGGGGAAGGCCGCAACGCCACCGGGCACCACGTCCTCCTTGCTTTTCATGCGGCCGCCCTGCAGGTGGCCGGCCATCTCGGCGATGGCCAGGTGGTAGCGGTCGGCGTAGTCGAAGACGACGATGCCTTCCATGCGTGCGCGGTGCACCAGCAGGCTGAGGTAGTTCTTCGGGCCTTGCACGGCCGTCGTGTTGTTGTACTGGCTGATGGCGCCGCAGATGATGATGCGGGCCTTCATCGCCAGCCGTGCCAGCACCGCGTCGAGGATCTCGCCGCCGACGTTGTCGAAGTAGATGTCGACACCCTTGGGGCAGTGCTCCTTCAGCCCGTCCTTCACCTGGCCGGCCTTGTAGTCGATGCAGGCGTCGAAGCCCAGTTCCTTGACGACCCAGTCGCACTTCGCGGCGCCGCCGGCGATGCCGACGACGCGGCAGCCCTTGATCTTCGCCAGCTGGCCCACGGTCTGGCCGACGGCGCCGGCGGCACCGGAGACCACCACCGTTTCGCCGGGCTTGGGCTGGCCCACGTCCATCAGGCCGAAATAGCCCGTCATGCCAGGCATGCCGAGCACGTTCATCCACTGGGTGAGGCTGCCGACCCGCAGGTCGATCTTGGCCAGGCCGCTGCGGCGGACCTTGTCGCCGGGCACCAGCGCGTATTCCTGCACACCCGGCGTGCCGGTGACGACGTCGCCGACGGCAAACGCCGGGTTCTTCGACGCGATGACACGGCCGACGCCGCCGGCCCGCATGACCTCGCCGATGCCCACCGGCGGGATGTAGCTCTTGCCTTCGTTCATCCAGCCGCGCATCGCCGGGTCCAGCGACAGTGCCAGCGTCTGCACCAGCACACCGCCGTCCTCGGGTTCGGCGACGGCCTCTTCGGTGAACTGCCAGTCGCTGGCCACCGGCAGGCCCACGGGCCGGGCGGCCAGGCGCACCTGGTGGTTGACGAGCGAAGCGAGGGTGGTGGTCATGGTGGCTTGTCTCCTGGTCTCCTGGACAGGCCGCCATTGTCGGCGCGCGCCGCCGCGCCAGCCGTCACGCAGGCGACGGTGGCAACCAAGACGGCATCAGCGGTTGCGGAACATCTGCACCACCATGTAGCTGCCACCCACCTTGTCGGCAGCAAAACGCACCTTGTCGCCGACGTTCAGCTCGTCCAGCAGCCTGGGGTTGCCAACACGGAAGGCCATGGTCATCGCCGGCATGTCGAGGTTGGGCACACCCTCGTGGCGGATGGTCACACGCAGCCCGGGCTTGTCGATCTTGACGACCTCGCCCTGTGCATTCGCCGGCTGCGCCGCGGCCACCACGGCCGTGGTGGCCAGCGCGGCAGCGACGGTGAACGCAACAAACGGTTTCAGCAGTGGCATGCACAACTCCTGGGCCTGGACCCTTCAACGCGCGGCGGCGGCACAGCGATGACGGTCCCTACAATCCGCGACAACCAACCCGCAGCCCCCGGACGCCGCCGATGAACCAGCCCGCCGACCCCCCCGTGGACCATATCACCCCGCGCGAAAAAGCCGAGATCCTGGCGCAGGCTTTGCCGTACATCCGCAAGTACCACGGCAAGACCCTGGTCATCAAGTACGGCGGCAACGCGATGACCGACCCGGCGCTGCAGCAGGACTTCGCCGAGGACATCGTGCTGCTGAAGCTGGTCGGCATGAACCCCATCGTCGTGCACGGCGGCGGGCCGCAGATCGACGAGGCGCTGAGCCGCCTGGGCAAGAAGGGCACCTTCATCCAGGGCATGCGCGTCACCGACCAAGAGACGATGGAAGTCGTCGAATGGGTGCTGGGCGGCGAGGTGCAGCAGGACATCGTCGGCCTGATCAACGCCGCCGGCGGCAAGGCCGTGGGCCTGACAGGCCGCGACGGCGGCATGATCCGCGCGCAGAAGCTGAAGATGGTGGACAAGGACGACCCGTCGATCGAACACGATGTCGGCCAGGTCGGCGAGATCACCGCCATCGACCCGGCGGTGGTGAAGGCGCTGCAGGACGACCAGTTCATCCCCGTCATCAGCCCCATCGGCTTCGGTGAGAACAACGAGAGCTACAACATCAATGCCGATGTCGTGGCCGCCAAGCTGGCGACCATCCTGAAGGCCGAGAAGCTGCTGATGCTGACCAACATCAGCGGCGTGCTCGACAAAGCAGGCAAGCTGCTCACCGACCTGACGGCGCGCCGCATCGACGAGTTGTTCGAGGACGGCACCATCAGCGGCGGCATGCTGCCGAAGATCGCCGGCGCGCTGGATGCCGCCAAGAGCGGCGTCAACGCCGTGCACATCATCGATGGGCGTGTGCCGCATGCCACGCTGCTGGAGATCCTCACCGACCAGGCCTTCGGCACGATGATCCGCTCGCACTGAGCGGCCGCCGATGCGGGCCTTTTTTTCCTGGAGCGGCGGCAAGGACTCGATGCTGGCCCTGCACCGCGCGCTGGACCAGGGCTGGCGTGTCGATGCCTTGCTGGCGATGTTCGACGACACCGGCGAACGTTCACGCTCCCACGGCCTGCCACGCGCGCTGCTGCAGGCCCAGGCCGATGCGCTGGGCCTGCCGCTGGTGACAGCGGCGGCCAGCTGGGCCGACTACGAAACGCAGTTCACCGCCCAGCTGCAGCGTTTTGCCGCCGACGGCATCACCCATGGCCTGTTCGGCGACATCGACCTGCAGCCGCACCGCGATTGGGAAGAGAAAGTCTGCGCCGCCGCTGGCCTGCAGGCCGTGCTGCCGCTGTGGCAGCAGCCACGGCGGGCCCTGGTCGACGAGCTGCTGGCCCTGGGCTACCGCGCCCGCATCGTCTGTGTCGATGCACGCTGGCTGGACGCCAGCTTCTGCGGCCGCGTGTTCGATGCCGCTTTCCTGGACGACCTGCCGCCCGAGGTCGACACCTGCGGCGAAAACGGCGAGTTCCACAGCTTCGTCTTCGACGGCCCGCGTTTTGCCCGGCCGGTGCCGCACACCGTCGTTGCCGTGCACGAGCTGCGGCCTGCGGCGCCGGCGCCCGGCCACTACTTCATGGCCGAGCTGCGCGCATGAAGCCGCCCGCCGTCTGGTTGTTCGACCTGGACAACACGCTGCACGACGCCTCGCATGCGGCCTTCCGCGACATCAGCGAACGCATGTCGGCCTACATCCAGCGTGAACTGGGGCTGGGCGCTGCCGAGGCCGATGCGCTGCGCCGCCGCTACTGGCTGCGCTACGGCGCCACCTTGCTGGGCCTGGTGCGCCACCATGGGGTGAAGGCGCAGCACTTCCTGCACCACACCCACATCCTGCCGGGGCTGGAAGAGCGGGTGCGTGGCCATGTGCACGACTTCGCGGCGCTGGCGGCGTTGCCGGGGCGCAAGCTCATCCTCACCAACGCACCGGCCGCGTACACGGCGCGGGTGCTGGGTGCGCTGGGCATCGAGCACCTGTTCGACGGTGTCATCACCGTCGAGCGCATGGCGATGTTCGGCCAGCTGCGGCCCAAGCCCGATGCGCGCATGCTGCGCCGCGTGGCGGTGCAGCTGAAGGTGGACACTGCACGCTGTGTGCTGGTGGAAGACACGCTGGACCACCTGAAGTCGGCGCGCCGCGTCGGCATGGGCACGGTGTGGATGCAGCGCTTCACACGCACGGCGCGCTGGGGCCATGCGGCCAACAGCCGCACCAGCCTGATGCCGGCGTATGTGGACTGCCGCGTTCGCAATCTGCGGCGTTTGAAATGTCAGTGTTTACCTGCAAGCAAGGCCGCATGAATGCTGTGCAAGAATGAGTTGAAACCATCTGTGCGTCACCGATCCGATGTCTGAACAGCCCGAAGCCGTGTTGCCGGACGACGAAGCCGGCGACGAACCGGCCGTCACGCCTGCAGCGGCCGTTCCCGCGCGCAAGCGGCCCCGTCCCGGCGAACGCCGCATCCAGATCCTGCAGACGCTGGCCGGCATGCTGGAGCAGCCGGGCGCCGAGCGCATCACCACGGCGGCGCTGGCCGCCAAGCTGGACGTCAGCGAAGCGGCGCTGTACCGACACTTCGCCAGCAAGGCGCAGATGTTCGAGGGGCTCATCGAGTTCATCGAAAGCAGTGTCTTCACGCTGGTGAACCAGATCGCCGAACGCGAGAGCTCCGGTGCCGTGCAGGCGCAGAAGACGGTGGCGATGCTGCTGCAGTTCGGCGAGAAGAACCCGGGCATGACACGGGTGATGGTCGGCGACGCGCTGGTCTTCGAACACGAGCGGCTGATCACGCGCATGAACCAGTTTTTCGACCGCGTCGAATCGCAGCTGCGCAGCAGCCTGCGTGCCGCGGCCGAAGCGGCCGGCTCGCCGACACCGAAGGTCGACGCCAATGCGCTGGCATCGGC
>JBASTF010001031.1:0-5054 GCA_049274755.1 Rubrivivax sp.
GCCCACGCCGCCGAGCAGCGGTACACGGCCGCCGATCTGCTCGGCCGCGGCATGCACCATGGTCACGGCTTCGGCCTGCAGCAGGCCGTAGAACTCGCTGGTGTTGCCGTTGGCCACCAGCACGTGCACACCGGCGTTGATGGCCCGGTCGACGACCGGCTGCAGTTGCTGCGGCGCCAGCGTGTCGGCCTGGTCGAAGGGCGTGACCAGGATGCCGGAGATGCCGCCGAGGGCGCTGCGCAGCGGCTGTGGGGTGTCGGTTGTCATGGCTTGAATGGGGCGGTGAACCGGAGGGGATGAAGCTCAGCGCGTCGTGCGCCGCACGATCGCGTCTTCGCGCGTCTTCAGCGCGGGCGAGAGCTGGGTGCCGAGGCCGGCGCCCGTGGGCGGCGCGAGAAAGCCCTTGTCGAGCTGCGGCAGCACGGTCACCAGATCGGGGTAGAAGCTCGCGAGGAAGGCGCGCACGACCTCCTGGAAGATCGCGTTCGGCGCGCTGAAGGCCAGGTGCAGCGAGGCCATCAGCACCACCGGGCCGGTGCAGTCGTGCGGCGCCACGGGCTTCTGGTAGGCGTCGGCCAGCGCGGCGATCTTGCGCGCTTCGGTGAGGCCGCCGCACCACGAGAGGTCGAGCATCACGATGTCGAGCGCGTCGGCCGCAAGCAGGTCGCGGAAGGCGTTCTGCGTGGCCAGCGTCTCGCTGCCGCAGACGGGGATGCCGGCATGGCGCCGGTAGTCGGCCAGGGCCTGCACGCTGTCCATCTTGATCGGGTCTTCGGCCCAGAACGGGCGGTACTGGCGCAGCTCGCGCGCGATCGAGATCGCGGACGTGGTGTTCCACATCGAATGGAACTCGCACATGACTTCAATCTTGTCGCCGACGGCGAGGCGGATCTTCTCGAAGACCTCCAGGCCCTGCTTCATGGTCTGCGCGCTGACGAACTGGCCGTCGGTGGCCGCTGCCGCGGGGTCGAAGGGCCAGATCTTCATCGCGGTGAAGCCTTCTTCGAGCAGGCTCAGCGCCAGCTCATCGGGGCACTCGACAAACGCGATCTGGTCGTCGTACTTGCCGCGCACGCTGGCCACGCCGCGCTCGATGGTGCGGCGCACCTTCTTGCTGTTGTAGTCGGAGCCCGCGCAGGTGTTGTAGGCGCGCATGCGGTCGTGGCAGCGGCCGCCGAGCAGCTGGTAGATCGGCTGGCCGGTGGCCTGGCCGAACAGGTCCCACAGCGCGATGTCGATGGCCGAGGCCGCACGTGTCTCGACGCCGCTGCCGTTGAAGCCGAGGTAGCCGCGCAGCAGCGTGCGCTGCAGGCGCGCAATCTCCAGCGGGTCTTTGCCCAGCAGCAGCGGCGCGGCCATCGAGTGGATGTAGGCCTCCACCGCCTCGGCGCCGCGGAAGGTCTCGCCCAGGCCGACGATGCCTTCGTCGGTGTGCAACTCCACCCAGATCAGGTTGGCATGCTCGCGCACGCGGGTGGTTTCGATGGCGGTGATCTGCATGGGTGATCGGGCTGTCGCTGGTGAAAGGAGAAAGGGCTGGTCGCGGCTCAGTCGGCGACGATGTTCTGGCTGCGGATGAGTTCACCCCAGCGCTCGTATTCCTTGCGCATGTGCTGGCCCATCGCGGCCGGCGTGCCGCCGGCGGGCGTGATGCCGGCGTCGATCAGCGACTTGCGCACGCTCTCCTGCTGCAGGCCGCGGTTGAAGGCGGCGTTGAGACGGGCGATGGCGGCCGGCGGCGTCTTCGCGGGGGCGCCGATGGCATACCAGGGTTCGATCACGATCGGCAAGCCCAGCTCTTCCATCGTCGGCACGTCGGGCAGGTTGGCCGAGCGCTTCTTGCCGGTGACCGCCAGCGCGCGCACCTTGCCCGACTTGATGAAGGGCAGGATCGACGGTTCATTGTCGAAGAACACCTGGATCTGCCCGCCCAGCAGGTCGGTGATGGCGGGGCCCGAGCCCTTGTAGGGCACGTGCACCATCTCCGCACCCGTCAGCTTCTTCAGCAGTTCGGCGGCCAGATGGTTGGACGCGCCGACGCCCGAGGAGCCGTAGGCCAGCTTGCCGGTCTTGGCCTGCTCCAGCAGTTCCTTCACCGAATGGATGCTGGTGCCGTTGCCGACCGTCAGCACGTTGATGGACGAGCCCAGCAGCACCACCGGCGCGATGTCCTTGAACAGATCGAAGCCGGGGTTCTTGTAGAGGCTGGAATTGACCGAGCAATTGCCGATGCTGCACAGCAGGACGGTGTAGCCGTCGGCAGGCTGCTTCACCGCGGCCGCGGTGCCGATGTTGCCGGTGGCGCCGGCGCGGTTCTCCACCACGAGCTGCTGGCCGAGATCGGCCGCCGCAGCGTTGCCGACCAGGCGCGCGACGAAATCGCCGCCGCCGCCCGGCGGCACCGGCACCACGAACTTCACCGGTCGGTCCGGGTAGGTCTGGGCGTGGCTGACGGACGGGCCGGCGGCGAAGGCGATGCCTGCGGCGAGGCAGAGCGAGAGGAACGCGGGGCGCATGAAGTCTCCTGAGGCAGCAGAAACAGAGGACGCGCCCTTTCAGCCGGGGCACTGTCAATGCATCAGATCATATAATCATCTGATGAAATGAAGACATGGGGGAAACGCGAAGAGGTTGGCTGCGAACCGCCAGCCGCTATGCTTGCGCCGACATGCCAAGCCCTCGCCCCAAGAACGTTCATGGCCAGGTCGTCGATGCGATCGGCGCGCGCATCGTCTCGGGCGAGTTCGCCGAAGGCGCCCAACTGCCCACCGAGCCGCAACTGGCCGAGAGCCTGGGCGCGAGCCGCCTGCTGATCCGCGAGGCGATGAAGGTGCTGGAGGCCAAGGGCCTGGTGGCCATCCGCCCCCGCACCGGCACGCGTGTGTGCCCGCGCCACGAATGGAACCTCTTCGACGCCGCGGTGCTGGGCTGGCACAGCGTGACGGTGACCGACCCGCAGCTGGTCGACAACCTCATGGAGTTGCGTCGGACCATCGAGCCGGTGGCTGCGAAACTCGCCGCGGAACGGCGCTCCGCGGAAGACGTGAAGGTGTTGCAGGCCACCTTTTCGGCGATGCAGGATGCGGTGAGCCACGCGGCCTACCTCGAAGCCGATCTCGCCTTCCACAGTGCGGTGCTGCAGGCCTGCGGCAACCCCTTCATCCGGCAGTTGTCGGGCGCGCTGTCGGAAGTGTTGAAGGCGAGCTTTCATGCATCCAGCGACCCCTGGGGGCCGGACGCCCGCGCGCTGGCGCTGCACAAGGCCTTGCTGGATGCGATCGTCGCGCGCACGCCCGCAGCGGCCGATGAAGCGGTGCAGGCCTTGATCGCGCGGGCGCAGCAACGGATTCGCAAGGGCCGCCGCTCGGTCTGAGCACGGTGGCGGCGCCGGAGATGGCGCTTCCGCTCCCGCCTCCCGCCTGGCTCAGGAAGGTCTGACCAACACGTGGACCCCGCCTGCTGGACCCGCAGGAGCGGGTGTCCACGCTGCTGCAATTCCTTCATCAAGGCGCACCTCTTGCCTGAAGAGGTGCGCATGGTGCCCCGCGTTGGCTGACACAGCAAAACTAGGCCTTCAAGAACTCCGTGCGGCCACCCAGCCAGCGTTCGACATGGGCTTGCGCGGCCTGCGGCGCTTCGCGCAGCAGCTGTGGCGCCAGTGCGCGGGCGCGCTGCAGCAGGGCGCCGTCTTCGTTCAGGTCGGCAAAACGCAGCAGGGCGTCGCCGCTCTGGCGCGAACCCATGAACTCGCCGGGGCCGCGGATCTCCAGGTCGCGGCGTGCGATCTCGAAGCCGTCGCCGGTCTCGGCCATGGCACGCAGCCGCGCCTTGCCGGTGTCCGACAGCGGCCCGGTGTACAGCAGCACGCAGACGCTGGCCACCGCGCCGCGGCCGACCCGCCCACGCAGCTGGTGCAGCTGGGCCAGGCCGAAGCGCTCGGCATGTTCGATGACCATCAGGCTGGCATTGGGCACGTCGACGCCGACCTCGATGACGGTGGTGGCCACCAGCACCTGCAGCCTGCCGCTCTTGAACAAGTCCATCACCGCGCCCTTCTCGGCGGCCGGCAAGCGCCCATGCAGCAGGCCGATCTGCGTGCCCGGCAGCGCCGCCGACAACTGCGCATGGGTCTCGGTGGCGTTCTGCAGGTCCAGGTGTTCACTTTCCTCGACCAGCGGGCACACCCAGTAGACCTGCCGGCCCTTGGCCACCTCGTCGTGGATGCGCTGGATCACCGCGTCGCGTTTGCCGTCGGCAAACACCTTGGTCACCACCGGCGTGCGGCCGGGCGGCAGTTCGTCGATGGTGCTGACGGCCAGGTCGGCGAAATACGTCATCGCCAGCGTGCGCGGGATCGGCGTGGCGCTCATCATCAGCAGATGCGGCTCCAGCCGCTGCGATTCGAGCTTGGCGCGCAAGGCCAGGCGCTGGGCGACGCCGAAGCGGTGCTGCTCGTCGACGACGGCCAGGCCCAAGCGCTGGAACTGCACGTCGTGCTGGATCACCGCATGGGTGCCGACGACCAGGGCCGCTTCGCCCGAGGCCACACGCGCCAGCATCTGCGTGCGCGCCTTGCCTTTGCGGCTGCCCGAGAGCCAGGCGACCGTCAGCCCCAGCGGCGCCAGCCAGTCGACGAGCTTGCGGAAATGCTGCTCGGCCAGGATCTCGGTCGGCGCCATCAGCGCACATTGCCAGCCGGCACCGACGGCCACCGCGGCCGCGAGCGCCGCGACCACGGTTTTGCCCGAGCCCACGTCGCCCTGCAGCAGCCTGTGCATCGGCTGCGGCCGGCCCAGGTCGGCGCCGATCTCGGCGACCACACGTTCCTGCGCCGCCGTCAGCGCAAACGGCAGCACGCTGCGCAGCCGCGCCGGCAAATCGGTGTCACGCAGCATCGGCGCATGCAGCTGCGCACGCGCCACCTGGGCCTGCAGCTGCGACAGCTGCTGCGCCAGCAGCTCGTCGAACTTCAGCCGCTGCCAGGCCGGGTGGCTGTGGTCTTCCAGCGCCGCCAGCGCCACGCCGGGCGGCGGGTGGTGCAGGGCCTGCAGCGC
>JBASTF010001032.1:0-6195 GCA_049274755.1 Rubrivivax sp.
CACCCAGGGCGGCGCGGCAAACGCCAGCCAGAAGCCGCCGCCCAGCCCCAGGCCCCACAACGCCACGGCGTTGATCACCAGCGGCAGCGTGGCGATGCGCCAGGCACGCAGCACGAAAGCCGCCAGCGCCTGCGCCGCATCGGCCATGTGGAACAGCGCCACATAGGCCAGCAGCGGCAGCGCTGCGGCGGCCACCGCGGCGTCGCCGGTGTACAGCGCCACCACCGCTTCGCGGCCCAGGAAGACGCTGCCGCCCAGCAGTGTGGCCAGCAGCACCACGATGGCCAGCGCATGGCCGCCCAGCCGGCGTGCATCGGCCATGTCCTGCGCGCCGATGCGCTGCGCCACCAGGGTGCTGGCGCCGTTGGCGATGGCCAGCGGCACCATGAACAGCAGGGCCACCAGGTTGGCGGCGATCTGGTGGCCGGCCACCGGCGTCGTGCCCAGGCGTGCGATGAAGATGGCCATGAAGCTGAAGCCCGAGACCTCGACGAGGATGGTCGCGCCCATCGGCACACCCAGGCGCAGCTGCGCCAGCAAGGCCAGGCGGTCGGGCGCATCCAGGCCGCGGCCCTTCAGCGAAAAGCGGTCGTAGAAGCTGTCGCGGCGCAGCAGCCACAGCGCGCCCAGCACCTGGGCCCACATCGCGATGCAGGTGGCGATGCCGCCGCCCACCACGCCCAGCGCCGGCAGGCCCAGGGCCGGCACGCCGAAGATCAGCAGCGTCGACAGCGGCAGCTTCAGCAGCAGGCCGCCGAGTTGCAGCGCCATCACCGCCTTGGGCCGCGACACGGCGACGTTGAAGCCGCGCCAGACGGTGAACAGCAGCGCTGCCGGCAGCGACAAGGCCAGCACCTGCAGGTAGCTGCGCACCTTGGCCTCGACCTCGGGCCCGGCCTGCGACAGCGCCAGGAACGGCGCCGGAAACACCAGCAGGCCGCTGCCCAGCAGCGACAAGGCCAGCGCGATCCACACCGTCTGGTGCACGTGGCGGCCGGCCTCCTGCAGCTTGCCGGCGCCGAACAGCTGGCCGACGATGGGGCCCAGGGCCAGCACCACACCCATGAAGCCGATGAAGACCGTGATGTAGGCCGCGGCACCGACGGCCAGCGCCGCCAGGTCGGTGGCGCCGTGGCGCGCGACGAGCACGGTGTCGATGGTGCTGAAGGCCAGCACCGAGAGCTGGCCGACCAGCACCGGCCAGGCCAGCGGCGCGATGCGGCGCGCGCTGTCGGCGAGGCTGGCGCGGCTCAAGCGCCGCCCTGCGTGCTGCCGAACTGGTCGGGCGGCGGGTGGTCGGCCCCGGTGGCCAGCTTCGCGCGTTCGGCATAGCGGTTGAAGCGCCAGGCCTTGGCTTCCATCGTGATGCGGCGCCACACCGCGCGTTTTTCGCCGGGCGTGTACACCGGCCAGTGCTGCACTTCGTCGAAGGTGCGACCGCAGCCCTTGCAGAGGTCGTCGCCCTGGCTCGTCGAGCAGATCGCGATGCAGGGGGCGTCGGGCGTGCTGGCGTACCAGCCCAGCCAGGCGTCGCGGGCCCTGGCCGGCATGCTGTCTTCGTCGCACAGCGGCTCGTGGTAGTACACCATCAAGGCATACACCTCGGCCAGCGCACGCACCTCGGCACAGGCCGTGATGCCGTCCGGCGATGGCGAGCGTTCACGCCACCAGTTGATGGCCGCTTCGATGTCGGTGATGTGCAGCGCGGCCACGCAAACCTGGGCGTCCGTTTCGGGGGACGCGAAGGATAGCAGCGCCGCGCTGCCCGCCCGGCCCCCTACTTGCCGGCCTTGCTGGCTTTCAGCAGTGTTTCGCTGGCCAGGCGCTTGGCGCGTGTGGTGGCCTTCTGGTAGGCGGCTTCGGCTCGGCTGCGCATCGCGATGGCTTTTTCCAGCGCGGCGTTGTAGCGCTCGGGCGTGTAGGTGTTTTCGCTGCCGATGTAGACCGACTTGCGCAGCGGCGAATCGCCATAACGCGGCACCAGCACCGACAGGCTGGCATAGCGCACCCTGGAGCCGCGGCGCTGGCGCACCACGGGGCCGAAGATGCCCACCGGCAGGTCGCTGGTCTTGTTTTCGCTGGGGCCCCGCTGCAGCCGTGTGGGCGCCGGCAGCTTGGCGATGCGTTTCAGCAGCTCCTTGGTCGCCGCCTCCAGCGCGGCGCGTGCGCCGCTGCCGTCGGGCGTGTGGTCGGAGAACAGCTTGGTGCCGCCGTAGCGCAGCTGCCAGCCATGGGTGGCGCGGTGATCGATGCGTTGGATGCCTTGGGGGACTGTGAATCGCTGACCTGAAAAAATGGTGATGTCGCGAACTTTCATCGGGTTCCTCGGTTGCTGCTTGTCTGTGGGAACCTCCCTCGTTTCATTCTATCGCCGCTAACTCATCCAATGAGGAGCAAAGCCAGGCCGATGGCGGCCGGCAGCGCCTGCACAAACAGGATCTTGCGGCTGGCCGTGGCGGCGCCGTAGAGCCCGGCCACCAGCACACACAGCAGGAAGAAGATCTTCACGCCGGCACCGGCCGCGCCCAGGCTCAGGCCCCAGAACAGGCCGGCGGCGAGAAAGCCGTTGTACAGGCCCTGGTTGGCCGCCAGCACCTTGCTGGCCTCGGCGGCTTCGCGGCTCTGGCCGAAGGCGCGCAGGCCGGCGGGTTTGGTCCACAGGAACATCTCGAGCACGAGGATGTAGACATGCAGCAGCGCCACCAGGGCGACGACGATGTTGGCGGCAAGAGTCATGGGCAGTCCTTGGCGGGTGAAGAGTCGGCCGATGGTAAGGCCCTAGAATCCGCCGCCCCGAACCGACGCTGCCATGTTCAAGAACGCCCTCGTCTATGCCATCGACCTGTGGGAGCCACCCACGCAGCCCGAGATCGCCCAGCGCCTGGACGCGGCCCGTTTTGCCGAATGCCGGCCGACGCAGTCGGAAGCCATGGGCTGGGTCGAGCCGCGTGGCGAAAAACACGGTGTGCTGCTGGAGAGCGTCGGCGGCCAGCTGATCCTGCGGCTGTGCAGCGAAACCAAGGCCGTGCCCGGCGGTGTCGTCAAGGACGAGCTCACGGCACGGCTGGAGAAGATCGAGCAGCAGACCGGCCGCCGCCCCAAGGGCAAGGCCAGCCGCGAGATCAAGGACGCGATCGTGCACGAGCTGCTGCCGCGTGCTTTCCCGAAACGTTCGACGACCTGGGTCTGGGTCGACCTGCAGGCGCGGCGTGTGCTGGTCGGCGCCGCCAGCAGCAAGAAGGCCGATGCGGTGGTCAGCAAGCTGGTCGAGCTGTTCGGCGGCCTGCGGCTGACGCAGTTGCAGACCAGCCTGTCGCCGGCCACCGCGATGGCCGCCTGGCTGAGCGAGAAGCAGGCGCCGGCCGGCTTCACGATCGACCGCGAGTGCGAGCTGAAGCAGCCCGACAGCGAGAAGGCGGCCGTGCGCTACGCACGCCACACGCTGGACATCGACGAGGTCGGCGAACACATCAAGCAGGGCAAGCTGCCGACCCAGCTGGCGATGACCTGGAACAGCCGCGTCAGCTTCGTGCTGACCGAGGCGCTGACGCTCAAGCGCATCAAGCTGCTCGACGTGGTGCTGGAGAACCAGGGCCAGCCGGACGACAAGGACGGTGGCTTCGATGCCGACGTGGCCTTGATGACCGGCGAGCTGTCGCAGCTGCTGCCGGACCTGGTCGAAGCGCTGGGCGGACCGCTGGTGGCGGTGGGCCAGCCAGCCGCTGCGGCGCCGGAAGCACCGCCCGCGGCAGGCGGCAGCGTCGCGCCCTGGGACGCCTGAGCCGCCTGAGCGGAGTTCGTCAGTCGTCGCCGGGAATCTGCTGCGGGTGCAGCTGCACCGGCTTGGCCGCACGCGCGCGCATGCGGATGTTCAGCATCTCCACGCCCAGCGAGAAGGCCATGCCGAAGTAGATGTAGCCCTTGGGCACATGGGCATCGAAGCCTTCGGCCACCAGCACGACGCCGACGACGACCAGGAAGGACAGCGCCAGCATCTTGATCGTCGGGTGGGCCGAGACAAAACGCCCGATCGGGCCGGCGAACAGCATCATCAGGCCCACCGAAGCGATGACGGCGGCAATCATCACCCGCACGTCTTCGACCATGCCGACTGCGGTGATGATGGAGTCCAGCGAGAACACGAGGTCGACGACCATGATCTGCAGGATGACCGCGGTGAAACCGGCTCGCACCGCCGATGCGCCGTGTTCGCCTTCATGGCCTTCCAGCGACTGGTGGATCTCGGTCGTGCTCTTCCACAGCAGGAACAGGCCACCGAGGATGAGGATGAGGTCGCGGCCCGAGATGTCCTGGCCGAGCACGGTGAACAGCGGCGCCACCAGGCCGACGATCCAGGCCAGCACCAGCAGCAGGCCGATGCGCATGAACATGGCCATGAACAAGCCGATGCGGCGCGCCAGCTCGCGCTTTTCGGGCGCCAGTTTGTCGACCAGAATCGAGATGAAGATGATGTTGTCGATGCCCAGTACCAACTCCAGCGCGGTCAGCGTGGCGAAGGCGATCCAGATCTCGGGGTTGCTCAACAGTTCCATGGCGAAGGGGCGGCTACAACGGGTCGCGCATGTTAGCGAGGGAGTGCTTGCCCCCATCATCGCCGGGTGCACACACATCCGCAACTGCGCATGAATTCGGCAGCGTCACGGCGGGTGCGGCGCTGGCTGGTGGCCGGCAACGTGCTGGCGGCACTGCTGATCGCCACGCTGGTCGTCGTGGCCCTGCTGATCAGCCGCGCGGCACTGAAACAGCGTGCCGTCGATGCCGCCGAAAACGTCGCCCGCAGCCTGCAGCAGACCATCGGCGCGCGGGTCGATCTGGTCGACCTGATGCTGCGCACAATGGCACGCGAGACGGCCTCCACCCCCTTGCACAACGAAGCCGACTGGGCCGCGATGCAACGCCGCGTGCAGGCCCAGCATGCATTGGTGCCCGAGCTCGAGTTCATGGGCGTCACCGACGCCGCGGGCCAGGTGCGCGCCGGCATCGGGCTGCGCAGCGGCGCCCTGGTCGGCATCGCCGACCGCGACTACTTCCAGCGTGCGCGCGACGATGCCGGCGGCGGCCTGCTGGTCTCCGAACCGGTGCTCGGCCGCATCAGCGGCAAGTGGGCCGTGGTGCTGACCCGCCGCCTGCTCGATGCCGAAGGTCGTTTCGCGGGCGTTGTCTACGGCGCCATCACCAGCGACAGCTTTCTCGGCATGGTCGGTGCCGTGAAGGTCGGCGAGCAGGGCGCGATCACGCTGCGCTCGGGCACGATGCGGCTGATCGCGCGGCGCTCCGCCGGCAGCTTCACCATCGAGCCGGGCAGCGACAACATCTCGCAGACGCTGCGCGAAACGCTGCGGCTGCAGCCGCTGGCCGGCACCTTCGTCGCGGTGACGGCGCTCGATGGCATCGAACGCGCCAACGCCTACCGCAAGATCGACGAACACCCGCTGTACGTGCTGGTCGGCCTGGCCACCGGCGACTACCTCGGCCCCTGGTATGCCGAGGCCGTGGTGCTGGCAGCACTGGGTGCGCTGCTGTGCCTGGCCATCGCCGGCGGCTCGCTGGTGTCGTACCGTGCCTGGCGCCGCGGCTCCGACCTGGAGCGTGAACAGCTGCTGCGCCAGCGCAGCGAGGAGCATGCACGCGAGCTGAACCAGCTGCTCGACGAACGCGGCACGATGATCGACGTGATGGCCCACGAGGTGCGCCAGCCGCTGCACAACGCTGCCGCCGCGCTGCAAAGCGCCAAGACGGCCATCGCCGGCGTCAGCGACCCGGCGGCATCGAAACGGCTGAGCCGCGCCCAGGCCGTGCTCGGCGAGGTGCTGGCCAACATCGACAACACGCTGGCCGTGTCCTCGCTGCTCGGCCGCGCCGCGCCGGTGGCGCGCCAGGACACCGACATCGACACCTTCCTCGAGGTCGTGTTCGGCGACATGCCGCAGCAGCAGCGCCAATGCATCCACGTCGAACGCCACACCGGCACACGCACCGCGGCGATGGACATGGGGCTGATGCGGCTGGCGCTGCGCAACCTGCTGTCCAACGCCTTCAAGTACGGGCCTGCCGAAGCGCCGGTGGTCGTGGCGCTGCACGACAGCGACGACCCGCTGGCCCTGCTGATCGACGTCTCCGACAACGGCCCCGGCGTCGCCGCGGCGCTGGTGCCGCACATGTTCGAACGTGGCA
>JBASTF010001033.1:0-5460 GCA_049274755.1 Rubrivivax sp.
GCCTGGCCCTGGGCTACGGTGGCCAGCACGAGCCGGGCCTGGCCTGCCTGCAGCAGGCGCTGACCCTGTTGCCCGACGACGCGCTGGCGCCGCGCGTGGAACTGCTGCGCGCCCATGCCATCGTCTACGAGCAGCTCGGCGCCTTGCAGGAAACGCTGGACTGGGCGCTGCGTGCCGAAGCGCTGGCGCGTGAGCTCGGCGACCCGGCGCAGCTGGCCAGCTCGCGGCTGTCGGTGGCCGTGGCGCTGTCGCGCTCGGGCGATACCGAAGCCGGGCTGCGCGGCTACCTCGAGGTGCTGGGCCTGTACACCGCCCTGGGCAACCGCGAAGGCCAGCTGCAGTCGTTGAACAACCTCGGCATCGCCTGCAAGAACCTGGGCCGCTTCGACGAGGCCGTGCGGCACCTGGAACAGGCCATCGCGCTGGCCGGCGAGCTCGGCCTGCCGGCGCTGGCTGCGGTGGCGATGTCCAACCTCGGTGAGCCGCTGTGGAAGCTGGGCCGGCTGGGCGAGGCACGGGCCATGCTGGCGCAGTCGACCCGGCAACTGCACGCGGCCGGCTACCTGCCGGCCGAGATCCACGCCCGTGTGCTGCACGGCCAGATCCTGGCCGCCGACGGCGAACCGGCGCTGGCCCAGGCCGAGCTGGAGCAGGCCGTCGCGCTGAGCCAGAAAAGCGGGGGCCGCAACCACCTGGCGCGGGCCCAGCTGGGCCTGGCCGAGCTGCACAAGGCCGCCGGCCGCTTCGAACAGGCGCTGGCCCACCACGAGGCCTACCACGCGGCCGAACGTGCGCAGTACAACGAGGAATCGACACGCCAGCTGCGTGTGGCCCAGGTGCGGTTCGACCTCGAACGGGCCAGGCACGAAGCCCAGCTGCAGCGGCTGGAGGCCGAGCGCCTGGCGCTGCAATCGCGCACCGATGCGCTGACCGGCCTGGCCAACCGCCGCCACCTCGACGAACACCTGGCCAGCGCGTTCCTGTCGGCGCGCCGCCATGGCCGGCCGCTGGCCGTGGCGATGCTGGACATCGACGACTTCAAGCGCATCAACGACGCCTTCGGCCATGGCACCGGCGACGCCGTGCTGCGCGCCGTGGCCACGCATCTGCAGCGCCACTGCCGCGACGTGGACCTGGTGGCGCGCTACGGCGGCGAGGAGTTCTGCATCGTCTTCGACGAGGCCGACGCCGCACTGGCCGAACGTGCCTGCGAAGCGGCGCGTGACGCCGTCGAACAGCACCCCTGGAGCGGCCTGCACCCGGCGCTGCGGGTCACGCTGTCGATCGGCCTGGCCGACCACCCGTCGCTGGACAGCCCCGAGGCCTTGCTGGCCGATGCCGACGCCCAGCTCTACGCCGCCAAACGTGCCGGCAAGAACCGCGTGATGCGCGGTTGAAACGCGGCTGGGTCAGCGCACCAGCATGTTCTGGCGTTCGCCGGCCTCGACCTTGCCGCGCAAGGCCTTGGGCTTCAGCGACAAGGCCCTGGCCGTCGGCCCCAGCGGGCAGCTGCCGGTGTCGGCGTGGCTGCGTGCCGCGCCCAGCAGCGGTTCGGTGGCGACGCCGAGTGCGCTGGTGAAGTCCTCGGCCACCGTGCAGGTCGGCGAGAAGCCGTCGAAGTAGCGGCCTTCGTTGCGCTCGTTGACCGATTCGAAGTTCACCGCGCTGTAGGTCGTGCCGCAGTAGCTGGCCGGCAGGAAACCCACAGGCTTGCCGCAGGTGGTGTCGCCGATGGCGATGACCTCGATGCCGATGCCACGCAGCCCGTTGATGACCAGCTCGCTGGCCGAGCAGGTGCGGGCGCCGGTCAGCACGTACACACGCGAGACACCGGCCGCCGAGGTGGGCAGCGAAAAGCGGAAGCTCTGGTTGTTGCCGGAGGCGCGTTTGTCGTTGTACAGCAGCGAGGCGTAGGTGCGGTTGTTGCCACGCGTACCCGCCACGTACGAGGCCACGGTGCTGCTGGTGGAAACCAGGCCGCCGCCGTTGTAGCGCAGGTCCAGCACCACGTCGCTGATGCCCTGGCTGCGGAAGCTGGCGAACGCGGTTTCCAGCGGCGACGCCACCTGGCTGATCATGTCCTTCACCAGCACATAACCCATCTTGCGGCCCAGCGGCGACGTGACGACGCTGCTGCCAGGCACCGGGCTCAGCGTGTAGACGGCCGAGTTCAGCGTCACCGTGTGGTCGGCGCCGCCGGTGTCGCGCAGCACCAGTGTGATCTGCTGGCCGCTGGCCGACGGCGACAGCACGCTGTAGTCGTCGGCGCTGATGAGGCTGGCCGCGCTGACGCCGTTGATCGAGATGACACGGTCGCCGCGGTAGACCTTGCCGGCCGCCGGCGACAGCGGCTCGACATAACGCACGTACAGCGGCGCGCTGGGGCTGCCCGACACTTCCATGCCGGCCACCGAGACGCCGTAGCCCAGCGTCTGGCCGTCGCCGTAGAAGCGGTTGAAGGCCTCGGTGCTCTGCGTGTAGCTCCAGCGGTCGGCCGGGAAGCTGGCGCTGCTGCCGGTGTAGAGCAGGCCGTAGAAGTAGTCGTCGACGCTGGCAAACGCGGCCGGGCTGGGCCGCGGCGACAGCTGGTACCAGAAGTACCAGTCGTTCATGTAGCTGCCGAGCCAGGTTTTCTGGTCGGCGATGCTGCAGCTCAGCGGTTCGTCGCCACCGCCGCAGCCGGCCAGCACGGCGGCCAGAGCCAGCGCAGCCAGCTTCGTTGTCTTCCTCGTCATGCTCGCTCCCGTGCGTGGGGCGCGTGGAGGCGCCACCTACAATCGCACAACTCTTACCGCGTGCCCGGCGTTGACAGGCCGGGCCCGGTGCGCATGTTTTGTTTTGTCACCGCGCCCATGTCCGAACTCGCCAAGTCCTTCGAACCCGCCGCCATCGAAGCCCGCTGGGCGCCTTTGTGGGAAGCCGGTGGCGCCTTCGCGCCGACGCTGGACCCGGCGAAGCCCTCGTTCAGCATCCAGCTGCCGCCGCCCAACGTGACCGGCACGCTGCACATGGGCCACGCGTTCAACCAGACCATCATGGACGCGTTGACACGTTACCACCGCATGCGCGGCCACAACACGCTGTGGGTGCCGGGCACCGACCATGCCGGCATCGCGACGCAGATCGTCGTCGAGCGCCAGCTGCAGGAAACGGGGCTGTCGCGCCACGACCTGGGGCGCAAGAATTTCGTCGCCCAGGTCTGGGACTGGAAGGCCACCAGCGGCGCGACGATCACGCGCCAGATGCGCCGCATGGGCGACAGCGTCAGCTGGAGCCACGAGTACTTCACGATGGACGAGAAACTCTCGACCATCGTCACCGAAACCTTCGTGCGCCTGTTCGACGAAGGCCTGATCTACCGCGGCAAGCGCCTGGTGAGCTGGGACCCGGTGCTGAAGAGCGCGGTGTCGGACCTGGAGGTGGTGAGCGAAGAGGAAGACGGTTTCCTCTGGCACATCCGCTATCCCCTGGCCGATGGCTCGGGCGACGTCGTGGTGGCGACCACGCGCCCGGAAACCCTGCTCGGCGACACCGCGGTGATGGTGCACCCCGAGGACACGCGCTACACGGCCCTGGTGGGCAAACAGGTGAAGCTGCCGCTGACCGAGCGTGTGATCCCGGTCATCGCCGATGCCTACGTCGACCGCGAGTTCGGCACCGGCGTCGTGAAGGTGACGCCGGCCCACGATGCCAACGACTACGCCGTCGGCCAGCGCCACCAGCTGCCGATGATCGGCGTGCTGGCGCTGGACGCGACGCTGAATCACAACGCGCCGCCGGCCTACCGCGGGCTGGACCGTTTTGTCGCACGCAAGAAGATCGTCGCCGACCTGGAGGCCCAGGGCCTGCTCGTCGAGACGAAAAAGCACAAGCTGCAGGTGCCGCGCTGCGAACGCACCGGCCAGGTCGTCGAGCCCATGCTCACCGACCAGTGGTTCGTCGCCGTCAACAAGCCGGCTGCCGACGGCAGCAGCATCGCCGCGAAGGCCATCGCCGCCGTGTCCAGCGGCCAGGTGCGCTTCGTGCCCGAGCAATGGGTCAACACCTACAACCACTGGATGGGCAACATCCAGGACTGGTGCATCAGCCGCCAGCTCTGGTGGGGCCACCAGATCCCGGCCTGGTATGGCAGCGGCGGTGAACTGTTTGTCGCCCGCAGCGAAGACGAAGCACGCCAGCGTGCCGCCGCCGCCGGCTACAACGGCCCGCTGACACGCGACGAAGACGTGCTCGACACCTGGTACAGCTCGGCCCTGGTGCCGTTCAGCACGCTGGGCTGGCCCGAAAAGACCCTGGAGCAGGACCTCTTCCTGCCCAGCAGCGTGCTGGTCACCGGTTTCGACATCATCTTCTTCTGGGTCGCCCGGATGATCATGATGACGACGCACTTCACCGGCAAGGTGCCGTTCAAGGACGTCTACATCCATGGCCTGGTGCGCGACGCGCAAGGCAAGAAGATGAGCAAGTCCGAAGGCAACGTGCTGGACCCGGTGGACCTGATCGACGGCATCGCCCTGCCCGAACTGCTGACCAAGCGCACCACCGGCCTGCGCCGCCCCGAGACCGCACCGCGTGTGCGCAAGGAGACCGAGAAGGAATTCCCGCAAGGCATTCCCGGCTTCGGCGCCGACGCGCTGCGCTTCACGATGGCCAGCTACGCCAGCCTGGGCCGCAACATCAACTTCGACAGCAAACGCTGCGAGGGCTACCGCAACTTCTGCAACAAGCTCTGGAACGCCACCAAGTTCGTGCTGATGAACTGCGAGGGCCAGGACAACGGCCTCGAGGAGCACACGAAGGAGCAGTGCGCCCCGGCCGTCGTCGCAGACGACGGCCGATTGCTGCAGCCTGCCGGCCCTTTCCACGGCCACCTGCAGTTCAGCCCTGCCGACCGCTGGATCAGCGGCGAGCTGCAGCGTGTGGAACACGCGGTGGCCCAGGGCTTTGCCGAGTACCGGCTGGACAACGTGGCCGGCGCGATCTACGGCTTCGTCTGGGACGAGTACTGCGACTGGTACCTGGAGATCGCCAAGGTGCAGATCGCCAGCGGCACGGCGCCGCAGCAGCGCGCCACGCGGCGCACGCTGCTGCGGGTGCTGGAGACGGTGCTGCGCCTGCTGCACCCGGTCAGCCCCTTCATCACCGCCGAGTTGTGGGACACCGTGGCACCGCTGGCCGGCCGCAAGGTGGCCGACAGCATCGTCAACGCGCCCTACCCGCAGGCCCAGCTGGAGAAGGTGGATGCCGCTGCCGACGCCTGGGTGGCGCAGCTGAAGGCCATGGTCGCCACCAGCCGCAACCTGCGCAGCGAGATGGGCCTGTCACCTGGCGACAAGGTGCCGCTGCTGAGCTTCGGCGATGCCGCCTTCGTCGAGGCTGCGGCGCCGCTGCTGAAGGCGCTGGCGCGTCTGTCCGAGGTGCGGGTGCTGGCCGACGAGGCCGCCTTCGTCGCGGCGACGC
>JBASTF010001034.1:0-1696 GCA_049274755.1 Rubrivivax sp.
GCGCTGCCTGGAGCCGCCACCGTGGCAGCCGGCCGCGCCGGCCCGCCGAGCAGCGAGGGCTGACCGTTGTGTTTGTTCCAGGCGTCCCACAGCAGGAACAGCGAGGTGGCGAAAACCACCCACAGCAGGGTGCGACGGAAGTCGGTCATGGTGTTCAGGAAACGTCGTCGCCCGGGCGCAGCCCGAGCCGGGAGAACAGCCCGCGTGCGGGGTTCGGGAAACGGTCGGGCACGGGGTCGCAACCGCCGTCGCACCAGGGGTGGCAGCGCAGCAGGCGCGCCGCCGTCAGCAGGCTGCCGCCGGCCGCACCGTGGCGTCGCAATGCGTCCAGCGCGTACTGCGAGCAAGTGGGCTCGAAGCGGCAAGCATTGCCCAGCCAGGGTTTCAGCAGCAGCCGGTAGCCCCGCACCAGCAGCAGCAGGGTGTTGCGCGGCAACTCGGCCAGCAGCGGCATCTCAGCGGCTCCGGGCCCGCGCCAGCAGACTGTCGAGCTCGACACGGGCAGCCTGCCGCAGCGCATCGGACGCGGCCGACGGGAACTGCGACACCGGAAATGGCGCGCGCAGCCGCACCAGCCACAGCCCCGGCGGCAGGCGGCCGGCATGGCGGCCCAGGGCACCGCGGATCTGGCGTTTCAGCAGCGAACGCGTGACCGAGCGGCGCGCATGCCGCTTCGGGATCACGGCCCCCAGCCAGTGGCCTTCGGGCAAGTCATCCACAGGCACGCCCGATGAAGGTGCGCCATCTGTGGACAACTCTGCGGCTTGGGCCGGCGCGTGCCGCCAGACGGGTGCAGTCGGCCGACCAGCCACGTGGTGGACGGCAAAGTGGGCAGTCCGCGAACACGAGGGCGTGGCCAGCACGCGTTCGAAGTCGGCCTTGTTCACGAGACGCACGAGGCGGCCGATGCTGGGCGGCACGTCGGCGCCCACCACCGGGTCCTCAGACGGCCAGGCGCTTGCGGCCCTTGGCGCGGCGGGCGTTGATGACGGCGCGGCCGCCGCGGGTCTTCATGCGCACGAGGAAACCGTGCGTCCGCGCGCGGCGGATCTTCGAAGGCTGGTAGGTGCGCTTCATGGCCATGGTCGGGCCCCTTTTTTGCTGGTTGAACCACCGAAGCGGTTCGTTGCCGAGAATTCGGGAAACCCACGATTACAGCAAAAAATGCTTTCCCGGTCAAACACTTGCACCACAACATGCGGCGCGGTGCAGGGATTGACCCCGGCGCCGAAACTGTGGATAACCACGGTCCACCCGACGCGGACGACATAGAATCCGCGCCCGCCGACAAGAAGATCTCCACAATGAGTCCCGACGTCACCGTCGACTTGTGGCAGCGTGGTTGCGAGCGTCTCGCGACCGAGTTGCCAGAACACCAGTTCAACACCTGGATCCGCCCGCTGCCCCCGGGGCAGCTGAGCGACAGCGGCGCCGACGAGGCCGTGGTGTCGGTGCGTGTGCCGAACCGCTTCAAGCTCGACTGGATCCGTGCGCAGTACGCCGGCCGCATCGAAACCGTGCTCAGCGACCTGGCCGGCAAGCCGGTGCGGCTGGAGCTGACGCTGGCGCCGCGGGCGGAAGCAGCGCCGGCACCGGCATCCCCCGTGTCGCGCCTGAACGGCGGCCCGGTGCAGGCGGTGGCGGCACTGGTGGTGGCGCCGGTGGCATCTGCGGCAACGGGCGCAGGCAGCGCGGC
>JBASTF010001035.1:0-5202 GCA_049274755.1 Rubrivivax sp.
GGTAGACGGCGAGCAGCACGATGAGGGCCGGGATGAAAAACGCCGCCAGCGTGCGCCAGGGCAGTGCGCCGAGGTCGATGCGGGAAGCCGTGCGGAACAACAGCGCCGGCACGAAGATGCCGAAGGCCGCGGTGCCCAGCACACGCGCCGGGTCGCCGCCGCCCAGCCAGCGCTGGCGGCCGGCCACCCAGCCCAGGAACACCGCCACCGCAATCGACAGCAGCTTGTAGAGAACCGCGAGAGTCATGGCCGGCGAGTATGCCGGCCTCCGTTCACAAGCCCAGCCACTGTCCCAGCGCCAGCAGCGCAGCGGGGTCGTAGGCCATGTAGCCCTTGATGCGGATGGGCTCCAGCTTCCTGCGCCCTTCGTCGCTGCCGTCCAGCGCGATGAAGTAGTCGTGCAGCGCCTTCAGCTGCTCGGGGCCGATGCGGCTGCTGGCGATGACGTGTTTGATCGGCACCGGCCGCGACCTGGCCAGCACCTTGCCGCCCTTGGCCTGCCAGTCCTTCACCACCGCGGCCGCCGCGGTGGCGCCGGCCTGCGTGAAGCCGTGTTCGACCATGAAGGGCACGGCGTCCTGGTAGCGCGTGTAGGTGATGGCCAGCTTGTCGCTGCCGCCGAGTGCGTCGCGCAGCGTCGCACGCACCATCCAGGCGGTGATGGAGTCTTCGTCGGGTGCACCGAGCTTGCGCCCGCGCAGTTCGGCCAGCGACTTCAGCGGCGAGTCGGCACGCACCAGGAAATGGGCCGTGTAGGTGTCGAAGCCCTTGCTGACGGCCACCAGCTGCCAGCCGTCCTTCTTCATCGCAACGATGGACAGGTGGGCCGGGTGCACGATGGCCAGGTCGTAGGCCTTGTCGGCCAGGCCCTGGCGCAGTGTCGGGTAGTGGCCCACCGGCTCCACCGTCACCGGCTGGCCGAGGATCTTCTCCAGGTCTTTGGCGATGGCCGCGTAGCGGGCGCGGATCTCGTCGTTCGAAACCCGGTAGGTCACACCTTCGTTGACGGCGAACACCAGCGCCTGCGCAGCGGGCATGACGGCCAGCAACAGCAGCAGGCACAACATGCGCAGCAGGCCCATGTCCATCGGCAGTCTCCGCTCACTTTGGCGGGCACGATCTTAGGCCGGGCGCGGGCCGCCGGCCGTGACAGGTTGCCCGGATCGGCCGGCGCTTACCGTTGGATGCCAATGCCCGCCGGCAGCGTTCAGCCCGCTGTCTTTTTCGCCGCCGCCTTCTTCGCCGGCACCTTGGCTGCACGCGGCTCGAACTCGAACATCACCTTGCCTTCCTTGGCGTCGTAGCTCAGGTAGGCCTTGAACTTGCGGCGTGTCTTGTTGCTGACGAAGTTCTCCAGCAGGCTGGTCTTGCCGCTGGCCAGCAGCTTGCCCATCTCCTCGCGCGCCACCGGCTGCTGCAGGATGATCTTGCCGCTCTTGAAGTCGCAGGTGACATGGGCACCGACGGCGTGTTCGCAGACGTAGTTGCTGCCGTGTTCGTAGACATGGCCCTTGCACTTGGGGCAGGCGCCCAGGCTCTCCTGGTCGCCGAAGTCCACCGGCTCGCCGTCGCCTTCGCCGCCCTTGGCGTCGTCGCCGAAGTCGAACTCCAGCTTCCAGTTGCTGATCTCGTCGTCGAAGGCCAGCTTCAGTTCGGCGGTGAAGGGCCAGCCGGCCTTGGAGCGGAAGCCTTCCAGCGGGCCGATCTTCTTGTCGGCCAGGAAGGCCTCGGCCTCGGCCGTTTCGAAGGCACGGCCGGCGGGGATCTTCGTGATGCTGAACTCGCAGGCTTCGCAAGCGAAGCGGCGGTAGTTCTCCTTCACCGTGCCGCCGCAGTTCGGGCAGGGTGTGCGCAGCGTCGCGTAGTCGCCGGGAATGGTGTCGCGGTCGTACTCCTTGGCCTTGCGCACGATGCGCTCGGCCATCTTCGCGATCTCGGCCATGAAGGCATCGCGCTTCAGCCGGCCGTGTTCCATCTCGGCCAGCTGGTATTCCCAGTTGCCGGTGAGGTCGGGGCGGGTCAGGTCCTCGATGGCCAGGCCGCGCAGCAGCGTCATCAGCTGGAAGGCCTTGGCCGTCGGCACCAGTTCACGGCCGTCGCGCAGCATGTACTTCTCGGCGATCAGGCCTTCAATGGTCTGCGCGCGTGTTGCCGGCGTGCCCAGGCCCTTTTCGGCCATGGCCTCGCGCAGTTCGTCGTCGTCGATCAGCTTGCCGGCGCCTTCCATCGCGCTGAGCAGCGTGGCTTCGGTGTAGCGCGCCGGCGGCTTGGTCTTCAGCGCGTTGACGTCCACGCTTTCGGTGCGCACCTGCTCACCCTGCTGCACCGGCACGAGGTTGGCGTCTTCGTCCTGCGCCTCCTTGCCGTAGACGGCCAGCCAGCCCGGGTTCACCAGCACCTTGCCGTTGGTCTGGAACTTGTGGCCCGCCGCCTCGCTGATGCGGGTGGTGACCATGTACTCGGCCGGCGGGTAAAAAACCGCCAGGAACCGCTTCACCACCAGGTCGTAGAGCTTGGCCTCGATCTCGGTCAGGCTCTTCGGCGCCTGCAGCGTGGGGATGATGGCGAAGTGGTCCGAGACCTTGCTGTTGTCGAACACCCGTTTGATCGGCTTCACGTACCCCTGGTCCAGGGCCTTCGCCGCATGCTGGCCCAGCACACGCAGCGGGCCCGGCAGGTCCTCGTCGCGCAGCATCGCCATCGTGTTCTTGACGGTCGCGACGTAGTCCTCGGGCAGCGCCCGCGAGTCGGTCCGCGGGTAGGTCAGCACCTTGTGCTTTTCGTACAGCGCCTGGGCGATGCTCAGCGTCGTCTTGGCGCTGAAGCCGAAACGCGAGTTGGCCTCGCGCTGCAGCGTCGTCAGGTCGTACAGCAGCGGGCTGCTCTGGTTGCTGGGCTTGGCCTCTTCGGTCACGGTGGCCGGCTGGCCGCGCACCGCCTGCGCGATGGCCTGGGCGTCGGCCTCGTTCCACAGCCGGTCGGCGCGGGCCTCCGGGTCGTCGGGGTTCTTTTTCCACGTCGGGTCGAACCACTTGCCTTCGTACTGGCCGGCCTGGGCGTCGAAGCTGGCCCTGATCTCCCAGTAGTCGCGCGCCACATGCTTGCGGATCTTCTCCTCGCGTTCGACGACGATGCTCAGCGTCGGCGTCTGCACACGCCCAACGGTGGTGAGGAAAAAGCCGCCGTCGCGCGAGTTGAAGGCCGTCATCGCGCGTGTGCCGTTGATGCCCACCAGCCAATCGGCTTCGGAACGGCTGCGCGCGGCGTCGGCCAGGCCCTGCATCTGCGCGTCGCTGCGCAGCTGGGCGAAACCGTCGCGGATGGCCTGCGGCGTCATGCTCTGCAGCCACAGCCGCTGCACCGGCTTGTTCAGCGGTGTCTTGCCCGAGTCGGCGTACTGCACGATCAGACGGAAGATCAGTTCGCCCTCGCGCCCGGCGTCGCAGGCGTTGATGAGGGCCGTGACGTCCTTGCGCCGCACCAGCTTCACGACGGCGTTCAGCCGTGTTTTGGCCTTGTCGATGGGCGCCAGGTCGAAGTGCGGCGGCACCACCGGCAGGTGGGCGAAGCTCCACTTGCCGCGTTTGACGTCGTAGGCCTCGGGCGCCTTGATCTCCACCAGGTGGCCAACGGCCGAGGTGACGACGTACTGCTCGCTCTCGAAGTGCTCCGCGTGTTTTTCGAACTTGCCGGCGCCTGGCGTCAGCGCGCGCACGATGTCCTGTGCAACGCTCGGCTTCTCGGCAATGATGATCGTCTTGCTCATGGTGTCCCAAAGGCACGGACCCTCTGCCGGGCCGTGCCTACAATCGCTGCTCTCACGCGCGCACGCTCACACGCGCGCGCGCCCATGATTTCAATGTACAGAATGAAGAAGACCGTGCAAGAGGCTGCCACCAAGGCCCCCCCATCTGCCAACGGGCACCGGCGCATCCAGGTGCGGCGCAGCGGCGTGCACGGCAAGGGTGTGTTTGCGCTGCAGGCCATCGCGGCCGGCACCCGCATCATCGAATACAAGGGCCAGATCATCGGCTGGCCCGAGGCGCTGCGCCGCCACCCGCACAACCCGGCCGAGCCCAACCACACCTTCTACTTCAGCCTGGACTGCGGCGACCACGTCATCGACGCCAACGTCGACGGCAACGCCGCGCGCTGGATCAACCACGCCTGCGACCCCAACTGCCAGGCCAACGAAGAAGAAGGCCGTGTTTTCATCGAGGCCTTGCGCGACCTGCAACCGGGCGAAGAGTTGTTTTACGACTACGGCCTGGTCATCGACGAACGTTACACGCCGCAGCTGAAAAAAGACTACGCGTGCCGCTGCGGCGCCCCCAACTGCCGGCGCACGATGCTGGCGCCCAAACGCCGCTGACGGCCATGCCCGAACAGCAGCAGCACCTGCACTGGGGCGCCGAGACGCTGTGGGAGCAGCTCGAGCCGCTGCTGCCCGGGCTCAGCGTCGAGGTCGTGGCGCGCTGCGAATCGACGAACACCAGGCTGCTCGACCGTGCCCGCCAGCATGCCGGCCAGCGCGACGCGCCGGTCACGCGACCAGGGCAGATCGAAGACGGCGCAACACGGTCGCCCTATGGCCGCCGCGCCGTCGACACACAACCCTGCCTGCTGGTGGCCGAACACCAGACCCGCGGCCGTGGCCGCCTGGGGCGCGACTGGCAATCGGCCGCCGGGCTGTCGCTGACCTTTTCGCTGTCGCTGCCGCTGGCGCCGCAGGACTGGTCGGGGCTGTCGCTGGCCGTGGGCCTGGCCATCGCCGAGGCGCTGGACCCGCTGCCCAACGACACGCAGGCGCCGCGCCTCGGGCTGAAGTGGCCGAACGACCTCTGGCTGCTGGACGGCCCCGGCGCGCCAACACCGGGGCGCAAGCTGGGTGGCATCCTCATCGAGACGGTGGCCGTCGGCGGCCGCCGCATGTGTGTGGTCGGTGTCGGCCTGAACGTGCGGCCGCAGCCGGCCGAAGGTCTGTCCAGCGGTTTTGCCTGCCTGCAGGAACTGCAGGCGGCGGCCAGCGCGCCCGCCGCCCTGGCCGCGCTGGCGCTGCCGCTGGTGCAGACGCTGCAGCGCTTCGAGGCCGAGGGTTTTGCGCCGCTGCTGCCGGCGTATGCACGCCGCGACCTGCTGCGCGGCCGTGCCGTCACGACGACCGCGCCCGAGGCGCTGGACTGTGTGGCCGAAGGGGTCGAC
>JBASTF010001036.1:0-6221 GCA_049274755.1 Rubrivivax sp.
AGGTGGTGCTGTGCGCCGGCGCCGTCGGCACGCCGCAGATCCTGCAGCTGTCGGGCTTGGGGCCGGGGTCGCTGCTGCAGTCGCTGGGCATCACGGTGCAGCGCGACCTGCCCGGTGTCGGCGAGAACCTGCAGGACCATCTGCAGATCCGCGCCGTGTTTGCCGTCGACGGCGTGAAGACGCTGAACACGATGGCGAACTCGTGGTGGGGCAAGGCCAGGATCGGCCTCGAATACGCGCTGCGCCGCAGTGGGCCGATGAGCATGGCGCCGTCGCAGCTGGGCGCCTTCACACGCTCGTCGCCGGCCCAGGCCTGGCCCAACGTCGAGTACCACGTGCAGCCGCTGAGCCTGGACGCCTTCGGCGAGCCGCTGCATGCCTTCAACGCCTTCACCGCCAGCGTCTGCAACCTGAACCCGACGGCCCGCGGCCAGGTGCGGATTGCCAGTCCGAACGCGCAGGACGCACCGAAGATCCGCCCCAACTACCTGTCCACCGACGCCGACCGCCAGGTGGCGGCCGATTCGCTGCGGCTGACACGCCGCATCGCCGCGATGCCGGCGCTGGCCAAGTACCGGCCGCAGGAAGTGAAACCGGGTGTGCAGTACCAGAGCGACGACGACCTGGCGCGGCTGGCCGGCGACATCGGCACGACGATCTTCCACCCGGTGGGCACCTGCAAGATGGGCGCCGATGACGACACGATGGCCGTGGTCGACAGCCGCCTGCAGGTGCGTGGTGTGCGCGGCCTGCACATCGCCGACGCCAGCGTGATGCCCAGCATCACCAGCGGCAACACGAATGCGCCGACGCTGATGATCGCCGAGCGTGCCGCGGCCTGGATTGCGGCGGGAAAGCCCTGATGCCATGGCGGCCGCCGGCCGCTACATTGCGCCCACTCGCGGTGCGTGACGGCGGCTTCGGCGGCCGGCAGCGCACCAGACGGGGGACCGAGGAGACGACGGGCAAGCTGCCGAAGAGGTGGCCAGGTGGACGAAGAAAGACGAACAGGCCCGGACAGGGCCCGGAAAAGGCGCCGAGTGACGGCGCCTTTTTCGTTGGCCGCCCGCCGTTCGCAGGCTCTAGCATCGGGGTCCTGACGCCGCCTGCGAGAGAGTTGCCATGTCCGTGAACCCCGAACTCCGCACGCTGGACATCGACATCCCGTCGCAGCCCGAAGCGCTGGTGAAGCTGTCGTTGCTGCTGGCCGAGGAAGAGATCAACCTCGCGGCCGTGGCGGCGCTGATCGAAGGCGACATGGCGCTGGCCGCCGCCGTGCTGAAGGCCGTGAACTCCTCGCTCTACGGCCTGCGCGGCCGTGTGCAAAGCGTGCAGCAGGCCATCACCTACCTGGGCATGCGCGAGATCGCCGCCATCACCTTCGAGATGGGCCTGCGCGCGGCCTTCCCGCCGGCCGCCGAGCTCGAGCCGCTGTGGCAGCGCGCCGCGCAGCGCGGCCTGGTGATGGGGCGGCTGGGGCAGAAGCTGTCGCTGGACGCCTGGGCCGCACATTCGGCCGGCCTGTTCGAGGAGTGCGGCAAGGCCGTGCTCTACCGCCATGCACCCGACCACTACAGCGCGATGCTGCGCGCCTCGCAGTCCGACCCCGAGCTGGTGACGCTGGAGCACACCGGCTTCGGTGTCAGCCACGACGCGCTGGGCGCCGCGCTCTGCGAAAGCTGGGGCCTGGCGCCGGCGGCGGTGGCCAGCGTGCGCCACCATGTCGGCGTGCTGGCGACGCTGGAGTTCCCGCAGCACATCACCCGACGCGGCATAGGGGCTTTGTCGGTGGTGGCGAACACGCTGCTGGCGGCGCCCGAGACGCTGGACGAGGTGGTGGCGCAGATTGCGCCGCAGGCCGAGCTCGACGTGGTGCTGGTGCTGCGTGGTGCGCGCCAGGTCGAGGAACAGCTGGCCGAGGCGCTGCGCAACGGGCGCTGAGCCTGCGCCGGGCAGGGCCTTTGTTTCCCACCATCGGGGGATAGGTCAACCCTGGTGTTGCGACGGGCCGGCCTTGGGTAGGCTCGTGGCCCCGACCGCCACGAAGGCTCCGAATCCATGGCCTCTCACGTTGCCGACGACAGCCTGGCGCTGCAGCGCCTGTACCACTGGGAGCGCACGACCCCCGAGCGCATGGTGCTGACGCAGCCGCTGGGCGGCGGCGCGGTGCGCGCCTACAACTGGCGCGAGATGGTCGACCAGGTGCGGCGCATGGCCGCCCACCTGCAGTCGCTGGGCCTGCCGGCGGGCTCGCGCATCGCCATCCTGTCGAAGAACACGGCGCACTGGCTGATGGCCGACTTCGCCATCTGGATGGCCGGCCATGTCTCGGTGCCGCTGTACCCGACGCTGGCCGCCGGCACGATCCGTCAGATCCTGGAACACAGCGAAGCCAGGCTGCTGTTTGTCGGCAAGCTCGACGGCTGGGACGGCATGAAGGCCGGCATCCCCGACGAACTGTCCTGTGTGGCGCTGCCGCTGTCGCCGAAAGTGCCCTACCCCAGCTGGGACAGCATCACCGAACGCACCGAACCGCTGGCCGGCCAGCCGCTGCGCAGCGGCGAGGAGCTGTCGACCATCATGTACACCTCGGGCACCACCGGCGCGCCCAAGGGGGTCATGCACAGCTTCGCCACCTTCGCCTGGAGCCTGGGCTCGGGCCTCAAGCGTGTGCCGCAGCTCAACCACGACACACGCATGCTCAGCTACCTGCCGCTGAGCCACGTGGCCGAACGCGCGCTGGTCGAACATGGCCTGCTCGCCACCGGCATGCAGGTGTGGTTCGCCGAGTCGCTGGAGACCTTCACCGCCGACCTGCAGCGCGCACGGCCGACGGTGTTTTTCTCGGTGCCGCGGCTGTGGGTGAAGTTCCAGCAAGGCATCCACGCCAAGATGCCGCCGGCCAAGCTGCAGCGGCTGCTGAAGATCCCGCTGCTGGGTGGCATCGTGCGGCGCAAGATCCTCACGGCGCTGGGGTTGCAGGACTGCATCTTTGCCGCCGGCGGCGCGGCACCGATGCCGCCCGAGCTGCTGCGCTGGTACAACGGCCTGGGGCTGGACCTCGTCGAGGTCTACGGCATGACGGAAAACTGCGGCGTCAGCCATGCCACGCTGCCGGGCAAACCGGCGCCGGGCACCGTGGGCCTGCCGTATGAAGGCGTGCTGAGCCGCCTGGACCCGGCCAACGGCGAGATCCAGATGAAGAGCCCGGGCCTGATGCTGGGCTACTACAAGGAAGAAGCGCTGTCGCGCCAGGCCGTCACCGACGACGGCTGGCTGCACACCGGCGACAAGGGCGCGCTCGACGCGCAGGGCAACCTGCGCATCACCGGCCGCGTGAAGGACCTGTTCAAGACGAGCAAGGGCAAGTACGTGGCACCGGCGCCGATCGAGGACAAGCTGGTGATGCACGGCGCGGTCGAAGCCTGCTGCGTCACCGGGGCCAACCTCGGCCAGCCGCTGGCCTTGCTGATGCTGAACGAAGCGGCCACCAAACAGGCCGGCACGGCCGAGGGCCGGGCCGAACTCGACAGCTCGCTGGCCGCGCACCTGAAGGCGGTGAACGAGACGCTGGACCCGCACGAGCAGCTCGACTGCCTGGTCGTCACCACCGAAGCCTGGACCGTGGGCAACGACCTCATCACGCCGACCTTCAAGGTCAAGCGCAACCGCATCGAGGACTTGTTCGCCCAGCACTACGACGCCTGGGTCGGCGCGCGCAAGCCGGTGGTCTGGTTCGGGCGCTGAGCCCGCTCTCAGTGCAGCGCGGCGCTGACGGTGTTGCGGCCGTCGCGCTGCTGCCAGCGTGAGGCGAAGGCCGCGAGCTCGGCCACCGGCACCGGCTTGCTCATGTGGTAGCCCTGGGCTTCGTCGCAGTCCAGCGCACGCAGCTGGGCCATGATGGCTGCGTTCTCCACACCTTCGGCGACGACGCTGAGCCCCAGGTTGTGCGCCAGGTCGATGGTCGAACGCACGATCTTCGCGTCCTCGGCGTCGCGTTCCATCGCCATCACGAAGCTCTTGTCGATCTTCAGCTCGTCCACCGGCAGCCGCTTCAGGTAGGCCAGCGACGAATACCCGGTGCCGAAGTCGTCGATCGAGAGCTTGAAGCCCGAGGCCGACAGCGCGTTCAGCGTCGCCTCGGCGCGCTGCGGCTCGTCCATGATCGCGCTTTCGGTGATCTCCAGGCAGAAGGCCTCGGGGCCGACGCGGTGGCGCGCCAGGATGCTGTCCAGCTTGGCCGGCAGCTCGGCGTCCATCAGGTCGCGTGTCGAGAGGTTCACCGAAACCCGCTGCACGCCCAGCGCCGCCAGCCGCGGCCATTCACGCGCCGTGGCCTCGAACATCCACAGCGTCAGCTGGCGCACGAAGCCGGTCTGTTCTGCAAACGGGATGAACTGCATCGGCGGCACCATGCCGCGTGTCGGGTGCTGCCAGCGCACCAGGGCTTCGGCGCCGATCAGCCGGCCGCTGGCGAGTTCGATCTTGGGTTGCAGGAACAGGCGCAGCTCGTCCTGTTCCAGCGCGCGCCGCAGTTCGGACAGCAGCGACAGCGTCTGCGCGCTGCCGGCGTCGATGGCCGGGTCGTAGACCAGGGCCGAGGCCGTCTTGCGCTTGGCGGCGTACATCGCCACCTCGGCGCGGCTCAGCAGTGCGTCGGCATCGGCTGCATGCGAGGGCCAGCAGGCGATGCCAAAGCCGGCCGAGATGTCCACCGTCTGGTCTTCCAGCACCAGCGGCAGCTCGAAGACCCCGGCGATGCGTTCGGCCACGGCCAGCGCCAGCGCCGCGTCGGCACCGGGCAGCAGCAGCGCGAACTCGTCGCCCGACAGCCGTGCGACGAGGTCACCTTCGCGCACACCCTGGCCGGTGATGCGTTCGGCCACGGCCTTCAGCAGCAGGTCGCCGAAGCGGTAGCCCAGCACGTCGTTGACATGCTTGAAGCGGTCGAGGTCGATCATCACCACGGCCAGCTGGCCACCGGCATGCACACCGGCCTCGATGGCCTGGCGCACGGCGTCGCGGAACTGCGCGCGGTTGGGCAGGCCGGTGAGGCGGTCCCAGTAGGCCAGCTGCTGCACTTCCTGTGCATGGGCGGCGATGTCGACACGCATCTGGTCGAAGGCCTTGGCCAGGTCGCCGATCTCGTCGCGGCGCTCGGTGTGGCGCAGCGGCTGCGTGTAGTCGCCGCGGCCCAGCACCTGGCTGGCGCCGACCAGGTTGCGCAGCGGCGTCGTGATGTGGCGGGCCATGAAGATGCTGACGACGCCGAACACCGCGACGGCGACCAGCGTGATCGCCAGCAGCAGCCACTGCAGCTGGCGGAACGGCGCCACGGCCTCGGCCACCGAACGCAGCAGCACGACGCTGGCGCCGCTGCCGGCGGCCAGCGACACGCGCCGCGCCACCATCTCGGTGTTGCCGATCACGACGTCGGCAGCTTCGCTGCGCAGCGCATCGGCGGCATGGGCGTTGTTGTCGCCGAGGGTCGACAGCGTCGCCTGCAGACGGCCGTCGGTGCCTGGTGTTGCCAGCACCACCTGCAGCCCGGACAGCTCGCGCATGTCTTCCAGCAAGGCCTGGTCGATGGGAAAACCCATCAGCACCCAGCCGATGACCACCGGCGCCTTCACCGGCACCGCGACGAAGCGGAACGGCCGCCCGCCGACCACGGCCACCTGGCTGGCCCGCGGCTGGCGTGCCAGTTCGCCGGCCACACGCTTCAGCAGAGCGGCATCGTCCATCGTGCCGTTTTCGTCGTGCACGGCCTTGACCTGCAGCGAGGTGTCGATCCAGGCGCCGATCTGCGCGCCGATGCGTGCGGCATGGTTCTCCAGCGCCGAACCCAGCGTTGCGACATCGCCGGTGCCCACGGCTTCGCGGAAGCCGTAGTCGGCGGCCAGCACCGTGGCGCCCTGCACCAGGGCATCGGCCTTTTGTTCAAGCAGGCGGCGCCAGATGCGTTCACCGACCTCGAGTTCGTGCGCCAGCGTCGCGCGCGCATTGCGTTCGATGCTGGTGCCGATGACACCGAAGCCCGCCGCCTGCACCAGCAGCAGCAGGCCGAGGAAGAGCGCGACGATGCGTGTCGACAGCCGTTGCGACGACACCCGGTGGCGCAGCGTGTGCATCATGGGTTCACCGGCAGCCGCAGCGTCACCGGCGCATTGCCGGCGGCGGCGACGCTGAGCGCCTGGTCCAGCGCCGGCGCGCCGGTGGGC
>JBASTF010001037.1:0-6726 GCA_049274755.1 Rubrivivax sp.
GCCACGGCACTCTGCACCGCCGCCGGCGTCGCCTGCGCCAGCGGATGCTGGTGCACCACGGCAGCCGGCGCCTGTTCGCAGCGGCCGACACAGGGCGCCGGCAGCACACGCACACCCGGCCCCAGCAGCGCGGGCAACTGGTCCAGCAGGGCCGCGGCACCGGCCATCTGGCAGCTGAGACCGTCGCAGACACGCACGGTCAACGCCGGTGGCGCCGGCACCTGGCCTGTTGCGTCTTCGTGCACCACATCGAAGTGGTGATAAAAGCTCGCGACCTCGAAGACCTCGGCCTGTGCCAGCCGCAGCCGCTGCGCCAGCGCCGCCAGGTGCGGTGTGCCGAGCTGGCCGAAATGGTCCTGCACGGCGTGCAGGTATTCGATCAGCCGGTCGCGGCGCAGGTCGCCGTCGCCCAGCAGGTCCAGCAGGTCTTGCACCGCCTGGGGTTGCACCTGGCGGCCCTTGGGTGCCTGGCGCTTGCGCTGGCGTTCGGCGGGCGCGATCGGAATGACGGTGGTGTTCATGGCCAGCACACACGGTAGCGCGCCGGGGCCGGCTTGCGTGCCGTGTCTTTCCCGAAGCGGCTGGCAGCGCCGCCGGCGCCCGGCGCCCGCTTAAACTGGCCGCCGTCCATGTCCGCCGAGACCCCGCCCTCGCTGCCCGAACTCTGGCCGCTGGCCACCGTGCTGGTGGTCGACGACGAGCCCGGCATGCGCAACTTCCTCATCAAGGCGCTGCAGCCGCGGGTCGGCCTGGTGCTGGCCGCTGCGAGTGCCGAGGAAGCGGAGATCCTGCTGCAGCGCCACCGCTGCGACCTGGTGGTGCTGGACATCACGCTGCCGGGCAAAAGCGGCATCACCCTGCTGCGTGAACTGCGGGCCCAGGGCAATGCCTGCGAGGTGGTGCTGATCACCGCCTTTGCCGACCTGGACACCGCCATCGAGGCCCTGCGGGCCGGTGCCGGCGACCTGCTGCTGAAACCCTTCCGCGTGACCCAGGTGCTGTCCTCGTTCAAGCAGGCGCTGGAACGGGCGCGGCTGAAACGCGAGAACTGGGTGCTCAAGCGTGCACTGTCGCAGCGCACGCCGCCGGCTGGCGGGTTGGTGGGCAGCTCCATCGTCATCAAAGGCCTGCTCAGTGGCCTGCGGCGTGTGGCGGCCGTCGACAGCACGGTGCTGCTGACCGGCGAATCGGGCACCGGCAAGGAACTGGCGGCGCAGGCCTTGCACGCCTGGAGCGCCTTTGCCGACGCGCCCTTCGTGCCGGTGAACTGCGCCACGCTGTCGCCGGCCTTGATCGAGACCGAACTCTTCGGCCAGGGCGGCCCGCAGCCGCGCGACGGCCTGTTTGTCTACGCCCAGGGCGGCACGCTGTTCCTCGACGAGATCGGCGAGCTGCCGCTGCCGCTGCAGGCCACGCTGCTGCGGGCGCTGGAAACGCGCCGCATCCGGCCCGTGGGCACCGAGCAGGAAGTGCCGGTGAACCTGCGCATCGTCGCCGCCAGCAACCGGCCGCTGCTGCTGGAGGCGGAAGCCGGGCGCTTCCGCAAGGATTTGTATTACCGGCTGCAGGTGGTGGAGATCACGCTGCCGCCGCTGCGTTCGCACAAGGAAGACATCCCCGAACTGGTGGCGCACTTCGTCGCCACGCTGGCGCCGCAGCTCGGCGTGCCGCCCATCGAGGTGACGGCCGACGAGATGGGGTATCTGCGCCAGTACGACTGGCCGGGCAATGTGCGCGAGCTGCGCAACCTGGTCGAACGTTCGCTGATCGTCGGTGCGCTGAACGTCTCGGCGCTGTACCAGGGTTTGTCGCGCACGCAGCCGGCGCCGCCGCAGGTGACACGGGGGCCGGTGGACCTGGAGACGCTGGAGAAGCAGCACATCCTGGCCGTGCTGGCCGGTGTGGACGGCGACAAGACACGGGCCGCCCAGCTGCTGGGCATTTCGCGGCGCACGCTGGAGCGGCGGGTGGCGGAGTGGGCCGAAACGCAGGGCTGACTGCGACCGCGGCAAGCCGCGGCCGGGCTTCAGAGCTTCAGGCCCTTGAAGTGCTGGGCGCTCGGCTTGGCGCCACCGGCCAGCCGCGCGAACTCGGCACGCGCACGCACGATGAGCTGGGCGTCGAGCCGGCTGCGGAAATAGGCGTCCAGCAGGAACTCGTAGCCCGACTGCCAGCCGCTTTTTTCGCCGCGTTTGCGCGCCGCCGAGCCCAGCGTGTCCGAACCTTCGAAAGCACCCGTCTTGCCGAGGAAGGCCCGTGTCGCCACGCAGGTGCCGGCCAGGTCGTCGACGGTGGGGCAGTCGTTGGGGTTCTTGACGAGGTTGTCCAGGATCAGCGGCCAGACCTTGCCCGAGCGCTGTTCGTGGATGCCGGCGACGGCGATGTCGACGGCCGGGAAGCTGGCGTCGCACACACTGCTCTTCACGACCCAGCTCTGCAGCAGCGGAATCACCCTGGGCGGATCGATGCCGCCATGCAGCATCATCGTCTCCACGGCCGTGAAACGTGCAGCCTCGGCAATGGTCATCGCAAAAAACGCGAAGGCCAGCTTGCAGCGGCGTTCGACATCGGCCGACACCGCGCCGCCGGCGGCATAGGCACGCATGCCGTCCTTCATCGCCGCCACATGGGCCGAGGCCTGGCTGCGTGTGAACCTGTCCAGGCCCTGTGCCCCGATGATGCCGAGCTCGCCGTAGCCGCCCTCGAACGGCAGCGTCATCAGGATGGAGCCATCGCAGCCGGAGAACTCGCGCGGCTGCTTGGCGGTGACGAACCACTTCTGCTCGGCCAGGCGGGTGCCCAGGATGTACATCGTGTTGCCGAGCATGCAGACGTCGATGTCGGCACTGCCGCGCTCGTCGAAGATCGCGATCGCGAAGCGCCGCATGCCGCCGCTGATGCGGTCACCCAGCACCAAGTAGTTGCCGTGCGGCACGGCCAGGCGCGCACGCACGCGGTTCAGGCTGGCGACGTAGGTCTGGTCGTTTTTGTAGTCGAACAGGATGCCGTCATCGATCATCGTTGCTCTCCCGGCCTGCCACGCGGCGCTGCAGCGGCGATGATGGGCGCAGTGCGCGCCGCCGGCAAGCGCTGTTGCAAACCCCTCAAATGAGCCTGCGCCACAAGCTGCTGGCCCTGGTGCTGCTGCCGCTGGCCGTGGTGCTGCCGCTGCTGGGGCTGGTGCTGCTGTTCTGGAGCGATGCCGCCTTCGACCGGCTGCTCAGCACCAAGGTGCGCGCCGACCTGGCCGTGGCCCATGGCTATTTCGAGCGGGTGCTGGCCGAGGTCGGCACCGGCACCGCGGCGCTGGCCGATTCCCATGCGCTGCATGCAGCGCTGGCCGACCCGCGTGCCGACATCGTGCCGCTGCTGCAGCGCTTCAAGACGGCGGCGCGGCTGGACTTCATCAACCTGCGTGCACCCGACGGCACGCTGCTGTTCACCGACAGCGGCGCGGCGCTGCGCACCGATGTGCGCTCGCCGGCTTTCGGCGTCGTGACGGCCGGCGACCGCAGCAGCGTCGAGCTGCTGCTGCCCGAGCAGCTGGACCTGCTGGGCCCGGCGCTGCGCGACCGCGTGAAGGTGGCCCTGCTGCCGACACGCAATGCCGCGCCGACCCCACGCACGCTGGAAGACCGGGCCCTGGTGCTGCTGTCCACCCACGCCGTGCGCGGCCTGGACGGCCGGCTGCTGGGCCATGTGCAGGGCGGCGTGCTGCTGAACCGCAACCTGCCCTTCATCGACCACATCAACGAGATCGTCTACCCGGCGGGGTCGCTGCCCTTCACCGAATGGGGTGCACAGGGCACGGCGACGCTGTTCCTCGACGACGTGCGGGTGTCGACCAACGTGCGGCTGTTCGGCGGCGAGAAGGACGAACGGGCCATCGGCACCCGTGTCTCGGCGACGGTGCGCGACGCCGTGCTCGGCAGCGGCAGCACCTGGCTGGGCCGCGCCTTTGTCGTCAGCGACTGGTACGTCTCGGCCTACCAGCCGCTGGAAGACAGCCAGGGCCGGCGCATCGGCATGTTGTATGTCGGTTTCCTCGAACGCCCCTTCACCTGGCTGAAGTACGGCACGCTGGCCGGCATCGGTGTCATCTTCTTTGCCGTGATGCTAGGGGCTGCCGTCGTGTCGCTGCGCTGGGCGCGTGCGATCTTCGCACCCATCGAACGCATGGACGCGACGATGAAGCAGGTGGAAGGCGGCGCGCTGCATGCCCGTGTCGGCAACCTGCAGCGCGACGACGAGATCGGCCGCCTGGCCCTGCACCTGGACGAGTTGCTGACGACACTGCAGCGCTGGAACGCCGAACTCGACCACAAGGTCGCTGAACGCACGCAGCAGCTGAAGGAGACACAGCAGCAGCTGGTGCGCAGCGAGAAGCTGGCCACCGTGGGCCAGCTGACGGCCAGCATCGCCCACGAGGTGAACAACCCCATCGCGGTGATCCAGGGCAACCTGGACCTGGTGCGTGAACTGCTGCCGGCGCCGTCCGCCGCCACGGTGCGCACCGAGCTGGCCCTGGTGGACGAGCAGATCGAGCGCATGCGCCTCATCGTCACGCGGCTGCTGCAGTTTGCGCGGCCCGGTGACTTCGCAGGTTACGTCGAGGCGCTGGACCCGCGTGCCGTGCTCGACGACAGCCTGGTGCTGGTGAACCACCTGCTGGCGCGGGGCGGCATCACGGTGCAGCGTGCGCTGCAGCCGGTGCGCCCGGTCGCCGCCAACCGCCAGGAACTGCAGCAGGTGCTGGTGAACCTGCTGGTCAATGCGATCCAGGCCATGCCGGCCGGCGGCACCCTGCGGCTGGGCAGCCGCGACGACGGCGAAGCCGTGCTCATCAGCGTTGCCGACAGCGGCCCCGGCCTGCCTGCCGAACTGCTGCCGCAGCTGTTCCAGCCCTTTGTCACGCGCAAGCCCGACGGCACCGGCCTGGGGCTGTGGATCAGCCGCGGCATCGTCGAGCGTTACGGCGGCTACATCGTCGCCGCCAACCGCGACGACGGCCCTGGGGCCATGTTCACGGTGCGGCTGGTGCCGGCGACGGAGTAACGCGCCCGCCCGCTCAGACCGCGCTGCGGATCAGGTGGTCGAAGGCCGACAGCGCCGCCTTCGCACCTTCGCCGGCTGCGATGACGATCTGCTTGTACGGCGTGGTCGTTGCGTCGCCGGCCGCGAACACGCCGGGCAAGCTGGTCGCGCCCTTGGCGTCGACGATGATCTCGCCGAACTTCGACAGCTCCACCCGGCCCTTCAGGAACTCGGTGTTGGGCACCAGGCCGATCTGCACGAACACGCCAGCCAGGTCGACGCGGTGTTCGCTGCCGCTGGCGCGGTCCTTCCACAGCAGGCCGTTGACCTTCTGGCCGTCGCCGCTGATCTCGGTGGTCTGCGCGTTGGTGTGCACCTCGACGTTGGGCAGGCTGTTCAGCTTCTTCACCAGCACGGCATCGGCCTTCAGCTGCTCGGCGAACTCGATGACGGTGACATGCGCGACGATGCCGGCCAGGTCGATGGCGGCTTCCACACCCGAGTTGCCGCCGCCGATGACGGCAACCTTCTTGCCCTTGAACAGCGGGCCGTCGCAATGCGGGCAGTAGGCCACGCCCTTGTTGCGGTACTCGGCTTCACCGGGCACGTTGACGTTGCGCCAGCGTGCGCCAGTGGACAGGATGACGCTGCGGCCCTGCAGCTGCGCGCCGTTCTCCAGCGTGACGGTGATGGGGCCGCCGGGCTGCGCCGCCGGCTCCAGCGCCGCGACACGCTGGCCGTTCATGATGTCGACGTCGTAGGCCCGCGCATGCGCTTCCAGCGCCGCCGCGAACTTCGGGCCCTGGGTTTCCAGCACCGAGATGTAGTTTTCGATGCCCAGCGTGTCCAGCGTCTGGCCGCCAAAACGTTCGGCGACGATGCCGGTGCGGATGCCCTTGCGCGCCGCGTAGACGGCCGCTGCCGCACCAGCCGGGCCGCCGCCGACGATCAGCACGTCGAAGGCCTGTTTCTGCGCGAGCTTGGCAGCGTCGCGCGCAGCGGCGCCGGTGTCGATCTTCTTCAGGATCTCGGGCAGCTCCATGCGGCCGCTGCCGAAACTCTGGCCGTTCAGCAGCACGCTGGGCACGGCCATGATCTGGCGTTCTTCGACCTCGGCCTGGAACAGGCCGCCGTCGATGGCCACGGCACGGATGCGCGGGTTCAGCACCGCCATCAGGTTCATCGCCTGCACCACGTCCGGGCAGTTGTGGCAGGTCAGGCTCATCCAGGTTTCGAAGACGAAGTCGCCGTCCAGCGAGCGCACCTGCTCGATGACCTCGGGCTCCACCTTGGGCGGGTGGCCGCCGGCCCACAGCAGGGCCAGTACCAGCGAGGTGAACTCGTGGCCCATCGGCACGGCGGCGAAGTGCACGCCCATGTCCTGGCCGACGCGGGTGATCTGGAACGAGGGGCGGCGTTCGAACTGGCCGTCGAAGCGGGCCGTGATCTTGCCTGGCGCGATGGCGGCGATCTCGGTGATGAGTTCGCGGATCTCGGCGGCGCCGGCGGAGTCGTCCAGGCTGGCGATCAGCGCGATGGGCTGGCTGATGCGCTCGAAGTAGCCTGCGAGCTGGGCCTGGGTGTTGCTGTCGAGCATGGCGAAGTCCTCGTTCCGGGTGTCAAGGGGGCGAGCCGGTTCCGGCCCCACTGACAACAGCCGAGGCCGCGCAGCGCTCAGCCTGTTGTCAGTGG
>JBASTF010001038.1:0-2973 GCA_049274755.1 Rubrivivax sp.
CCGGCACACCCTGGCGCCAGGCCAGCGCTGCCGCCAGGTCGCGCGGCGCCAGCAGGGGCAGGGCCGCCGTCATGGCTGCGAACCCGCGCGGTAGGCTTTCAGCGCCTGGGCCAGCGTCGCACGTTCGAACTCGGGGTGGCGGCGGTAGCGCAGCATGTACTCGCCGACGAACAAGGCGATGGCCGACACCGGTGTGACGATGTTGCAGAAGAAGGACCACCAGGGCCAGGGCGCCAGCGCGTAGATCAGCAGCGACAGCACGATCATGCCCAGGAAGTAGCAGACCCAGACCTGCGTCAGCCAGCGTGTGTAGGCGCGCATCGCCGGCGTGAACACGTCGTGGATGCGTTCGGCCAGCAGCGTGATCAGCGGTGTTGCGCCACGGCGCAGCGTGAGGCCGAAGCTCCAGGCCAGCAGCGCATGCAGCGCGCCGTGCTGCAGCACGTAGAGCCGGTTCAGGTCCACGCCGCCGGCACGCGCCGCGACCACCACCACCAGGACCAGCGCCGCACAACCCAGCAGCGTCGGCAGGTGCCGGCGTGCCAGGCCGCCGATGGCCATCGCGGCGATCAGCGGGCCGAACAGCGCCGCCACGGTCCAGGGCCGCTCGGGCCACCAGGCCATCAGCCCGTAGGACAGCAGGGCGTAACCCGCCAGGGCCGCCACGGCCGCGACGACACGCCAGTTCGGCATCTACTTCGTGCGGTGCTGGGCCACGTGCGCGGCCAGCGAGCGCAGCGACTGGAAGATCTGGTGGTTGTTCTCGTCGTCGGAACGCAGCTGGAAGCCGTAGCGGTGCGAGACCTCCAGTGCCACTTCCAGGATGTCGATCGAGTCCAGGCCCAGACCATCGCCGAACAGCGAGACAGTGGGGTCGATCTGCTCAGCCGGGGTTTCTAGGTTCAGCGCCTGCACGAACAGCGCGGCCAGCTCACGCTCCAGCGTGGGCAGGTCTGCGGCGGCAGCGGTGGCGGGTTGCGGCAAGGACACGGGCATCGACCTCCAGGAGCGCGGAATTGTAGGCCGCCGCCGGCCTGGCCCCGGCGCCGCTACATGCCCCGGAACAGGTGGGCGTAGAGCCGGCTGGCGGTCAGCGTCTCGGGGCGGCCACGCAGCGTCAGGAAGACCTTGCCCGATTCGTCGCGGCGTGCGCTGCTGATGCAGCGGGCCTGCACCACGGTGCCGCGGTGCACCTGCCAGAAGCGCTGCGTGTCCAGCTGCGGCAGCAGGTCCTTCAGCGCCAGGCGGATCAGGTGTTCCTTGTCGGCGGTGACAACACGCAGGTACTTGTCGGCAGCCTCGAAGTAGACCACCTCGTCCACCGGCACCAGGTGCACGACGCTGCCGGCCTGGGCCTGGATGACCTCCAGCCGCGGCACCGTGCCGGCGGCCGGCGCACCGAGCAGGCCACGCAGCTGTTCCAGCGTCTGCTGCAGCGCCTGGTACTGCTGCCCGGCCTGCGGCGGCTGCGCCGCACCCAGCCTGGCCTGCAGCCGGCCCACGCAGCCGGCCAGGCGTTGGCGGTCCAGCGGCTTGACCAGGTAGTCCACGGCCTGGGCCTCGAAGGCCTGCAGTGCGTACTGGTCGTAGGCGGTGACAAACACCAGCAGCGGGAAGGGCACAGCGGCCGGCCAGTCCTCGGCCAGGGCCTGCGCCGCTTCCAGCCCGTTGCGGCCGGGCATGCGGATGTCCAGGAAACAGAGCTGCGGCTGCAGCGCCAAGGCCTGGGCCACGGCGCTGTCGCCGTCGCCGACCATGGCCACCACCTCGAGCTGTGGCCACAGCCTGGCGAGTTCGGCACGCAGGCCGGCGGCGAGCAGCGGTTCGTCTTCGGCGATCAGGCAGCGGGCGGTCATCGTGGGTTCCAGTCAGTCCAGAGGCAGGCGCACGCTGGCGCAGACACCGCCGCCGGCGGCGGCTTCCAGTTGCAGCGAGGCCCGGGTGCCGTACAGCGTGGCCAGGCGCTCGTGCACCTGGCGGGTGCCGAAGCCGGTGCCGCCGCTGGGCACGGCACCCAGGCCGAGGCCGCTGTCCTGCACCTGCAGCAGCAGGCTGTTGCCGTCGCGGCGGGCGCTGACGGCGATGCGGCCGCCCTCGACCTTGGGCTCCAGGCCGTGCTGGATGGCGTTTTCCACCAGCGGCTGCAGCAGCAGCGGCGGCACCGGCACGGCACGCAAGGCCTCGGGCAGGTCCAGCGCCACGCGCAGGCGCGGGCCCATGCGCACGGCCATCAACGCCAGGTAGTCGGCCGTGCGCTCGAACTCGGCGGCCAGCGGGTGGCGGTCCAGCCGCGAGGCTTCCAGCGTCGAGCGCAGGAAGTTGATGATGTGGTCCAGCATCGCCTGCGCACGGTCGGCGTCCAGGCCGATCAGCACACGCAGGTTGGCCAGCGTGTTGAACAGCATGTGCGGTTCGAGCTGGCTTTGCAGCAGCCGCAGCTGGTGTTCGGCGGCCTGGCGCTGCGCTGCCTCGGCCTGCGTGCGGGCGCTGGCCAGGCGTTCCATCGTGCTGAGAATGAAGATCGAGGCCAGCGAGCCGATGACCGTCAGCGCCAGCGTCACGCGGGTGTTGCCCGTGTCCAGGTTCAGCAGGCTGGGTGTGCTGCGGCCGGTGAGCAGGTCGCCCAGGCCCAGGCCCAGCGAGGGCCCGGCCAGCATGGCCAGCAGCGTGGCCGGCAGGATGCCGCGCCAGCCGCTGTCGAAGCCCGAGGGCGACGGCGGCAGCCCACGCCGGCGGCGCAGCGCGTCGACGGCCAGGGCCTGCAGCAGCCGGCCGAGTTCGGTGAAGCCCCAGCAGGAAAAACCGACGCAGAAGGAATACACCAGCTTGATGCCGATGTTGTCGCCATGGCCGTCGATGCTGCTGAGCAGCGCGGCGATGCCCAGGCACAGCGCCACCATGTACACCAGCGTGCGCGGCAGCCGCCGGCGCGAGCGCCGCAGCGCCGCGGTGACGGCGTTGATGCTGGTGGGT
>JBASTF010001039.1:0-1798 GCA_049274755.1 Rubrivivax sp.
GCGCTGGGGCTGGTGCGGGCGCAGGCACGGGCGCAGGTGCAGCACCGGCAGCCGCTTCCAGCGACAGCAGCACGCTGCCCTGGTTCACGGTATCGCCGATCTTGACCTTGAGTTCCTTCACGACGCCGGCATGCGAGGACGGAATTTCCATCGAGGCCTTGTCGCTTTCCACCGTGACCAGGCTTTGTTCGGCCTTGACGGTGTCGCCGGGCTTGACCAGCACTTCGATGACGGCCACGTCCTTGAAGTCGCCGATGTCGGGAACCTGGATGTCGATGAGGGCCATGGTCAGACTTTCAACTTGAGGGTGTGCAGCCGCACCGGGGCGGCGGAACTGGTGTCGAACTCGCAGCCGGCCAGCACGCCGGCTTCGGCCACCTCACGCGCCGACTTGGCGCGGTCGTAGCCGGTGAACATGCCGCCGAGCGCAAAGCGCCGGCCCGAGCCGATGGCCCAGAAGCGCTGGAACTCGAACACCTCGCGGTAGGACTCGACGCCGAAGATGCCATGCCGGTTGGCCAGCAGGATGCTGAACTGGCTGCTCTCGTAGGGGTCGTTGTCGTGTTCCTTGGTGTTCAGGAAAAAGCCGTCCTTCAGCTTCGGGTGCAGGCGCAAAAAGGTCTCGAAGATGCCCTGGCGCGACGCAAGCTGGCGCTCGGCCGGCGCCAGCGCCGACAGCGCCTGCTGCAGCACCGCGATGTGGGCCGTGCTGCCGACGGCACCGACGAAGCTGCCGCCGATCTCGAAGATCTTCGTGTTCGCTTCGTAGGCCGGCGGCAGCCGCGTCTCGCCGAAGGTCACCAGCGAATCCGAGGCGATGGCCAGCGTGCCGCCCTTGCGGGCGACAACCACCGTGCTCACAGCAGGACTCTGCGGAAGTCGGCGAGAACGGCGCCCAGGTAGGCGTTGAAGCGTGCTGCGGCGGCGCCGTCGATGACACGGTGGTCGTACGACAGCGACAGCGGCAGCGTCAGCCGCGGCTGGAAGGCCTTGCCGTCCCACACCGGTTTCATCTGGCCCTTCGAGAGGCCGAGGATGGCCACTTCGGGGGCGTTGATGATGGGCGTGAAATGGGTGCCGCCGATGCCGCCCAGGCTGCTGATGCTCATGCAGCCGCCGGTCATGTCGGCCGGGCCCAGCTTGCCGTCGCGCGCCTTCTTCGCCAGATCGCTCATCTCCTGGCTGATCTGCAGCACACCCTTCTGGTCGGCATTCTTCAGCACCGGCACGACCAGGCCGTTCGGCGTGTCGGCAGCGAAGCCGATGTGGAAGTACTGCTTGTAGACCAGGGTGTCGCCGTCCAGGCTGGCGTTGAAGTCGGGAAACTTCTTCAGCGCCGAGACCACGGCCTTGATGACAAACGCCAGCATCGTGACCTTGATGCCCGACTTCTCGTTTTCCTTGTTCAGCGCAACGCGGAAGGCTTCGAGCTCGGTGATGTCCGCGTCGTCGTTGTTCGTGACATGCGGAATCAGCACCCAGTTGCGATGCAGGTTGGCGCCGCTGATCTTCTTGATGCGGCTGAGGTCCTTGCGCTCGATGGGGCCGAACTTCGCGAAGTCCACCTGCGGCCAGGCCAGCAGGCCCGGAATGCCACCGCCCGTGGCTGCGGCCGCCGGCGCCTTGGCCTTCTGCGCCGCGGTGGCGACGCTGCCGGCCATCACGCCCTTCACGAAGCCCTGCACGTCACCTTGTGTGATGCGACCCTTGGGGCCGCTGCCCTTCACCTCGGCCAGCGGCACACCCAGTTCGCGGGCGTAGCGGCGGATCGACGGCGAGGCATGCGGCAGGCTGGCGC
>JBASTF010001040.1:0-3071 GCA_049274755.1 Rubrivivax sp.
GCTGCACACGCCGCACCTGGGCATGGCGCGCCGCGGCCGGCGGCAAGGCCAGCGTGGCGCCGGCCTGCAGCGCCTGGTCCACGAACAATCGGATCGTCATGCGGCGCAGTGTGCCGCAGCGCGATGCAGGCTCAGACGTCGGCGCCCAGGCTGCGGCAGAACTCGCGGGCCGCGTCGTCGCCCTGGGCCGCACGCACGTCGTCGACGAAGCGCAGTGCGAGCTTGCGGATCTCGTCGGCGCCGCTGCACTTCTCGATCTCCAGCACCGTGCGGTAGCCCTTGATCAGCCCCAGCCGCGCACGCGCTTCGGCGGTCAGGCGGTCGTAGAGCTCGCGGTAGCTCAGCGCCTGCAGCGCCGCTTCCAGCACCGCCGCGCGTGTGCCGGGGTCGAGGACCGGTGCGGCAGCGACCGATGCACGCGGCACCACCGCCCGCTCGGCGATGTAACCCGCCTGCAGCAGCTGCGCCAGGTCGGCCGGCACGGCGTTGGCCACCAGGCTGACCCACTCGTCGCCGGTTTTGCCGTCGTCGATGATGAGCAGCAGGTTGCGCGCCGGGCGCGACAGCGCGGCGTCGCGGGTGCGAATGGCTTCGCGCCCGGCGTCGGTTTTGATGTAACGCGCCGTCGTCATGGATGGCTCCGCCCCGTTGCCTGGTGGACCCGGGCTGCCTGGCCAGGCAAAACCAGGGGCACGGGCTTCAGCCGCGCAGTTCGCGGCGCAGAATCTTGCCTACCGGCGTTTTCGGCAGTTCGTTGCGGAACTCAACAACTTTCGGCCGCTTGTAGCCGGTGAGGTTGGCTTCGCAATAGGCCCGCACGTCGGCTTCGGTGACGGCCGGGTTCTTTTTCACCAGCACCACCTTCACGGCTTCGCCGGCCTTGCTGTCGGGCACACCCACCGCCGCGCATTCCAGGATGCCGGGCATCTGCGTGATGACGTCCTCGACCTCGTTCGGGTAGACGTTGAAGCCGCTGACCAGGATCATGTCCTTCTTGCGGTCGACGATGCGGAAGAAGCCGCGTTCGTCCATCACGCCGACGTCGCCGGTGCGGAAGAAGCCGTTCGGCGTCATCACCTTGGCGGTTTCGTCGGGGCGCTGCCAGTAACCGGCCATCACCTGCGGGCCGCGGATGGCAATCTCGCCGGCGGTGCCCTGCGCCACTTCGTGGCCGTCGTCGTCCAGCAGGGTCAGCTCGGTGCCCGGCATCGGCAGGCCGATGTTGCCGGTGAAAGCCGTGCTGTCCACCGGGTTGCAGGTGGCCGAGGGGCTGGTTTCCGAGAGGCCATAGCCTTCGCAGATCGGGCAGCCGGTTTTTTCCAGCCACAGCCGCGCCGTGGCCTGCTGCACCGCCATGCCGCCGCCGACGCTGATCTTCAGGTGGCTCCAGTCGACCTTGTCGAAGTCGGGGTGGTTGGCCAGCGCGTTGAACAGCGTGCTCACCGCCGGGAAGCTGTGGAACTTGTGCTTGGACAGCTCCTTCAGCGTGGCGCCGAAGTCGCGCGCGTTGGGGATCAGGATGTTGCAGCCGCCCATGCGCATGGACAGCATCATGTTCGTGTTGAAGCCGAAGATGTGGTACAGCGGCAGCGCACAGACGGTGACGACCTGCTCGCCCGGCGGGATCTTCTTCAGCGCCGGCTGGTACCAGGCTTCGGACTGCAGCACGTTGGCCACGAGGTTGCGGTGCAGCAGCACCGCGCCCTTGCTGACGCCGGTGGTGCCGCCGGTGTACTGCAGCACCGCGATGTCCTCGGGCCCGACCTGGGGTTCGGTCAGCGACTTGCTGCGGCCCTTGGCCAGCGCGTCGTTGAACTTCACGGCCTCGGGCAGCGCAAACGCCGGCACCATCTTCTTCACGTTGCGCACGACGTGGTTGACCAGCTTGCCCTTCAGCAGGCCCAGCATGTCGCCCATCGCCGCCAGCACGACCTTCTTCGTCGGCACCGTGTCCAGCACCTTCTGCAGCGTGGCCGCGAAGTTCTCGACGATGAAGATGGCCTTGGCGCCGGAGTCCTTCAGCTGGTGTTCCAGCTCACGCGGCGTGTACAGCGGGTTGACGTTGACGATGACGTAGCCGGCACGCAGGATGGCGGCCACGGCCACCGCGTACTGCGGCACGTTGGGCATCATGATGGCAACACGGTCGCCGCGCGCCAGGCCCAGGCTCTGCAGATAGGCGGCCATTGCACGCGAAGCATCGTCGACCTGGCCGAAGCTGATGCTGCGGCCCATGAACTTGTAGGCCGGCAGATCGCGGTACTTGCGGAAGCTCTCTTCCAGCAGGGCCACCAACGACGGATAGAGATCGGTCCTGACTTCGGCGGGCACGCCTGCGGGGTACTGCTTCAGCCAGATCTTCTCCATGCACCTTCTTCCTCGTGAGAGGCTGGATTCTCTCCGAGTGGGCAAACCACCAGCATCAGGGGATTCGATAGCGGTGGGCGACTTCTAGAATGGCCTCTCCACCCTCGTCAACAGCCCTGCTTCAGCCTCGATGGATGCGGCCCCGCGCGCAACACGGCACGAGGCCGCCAGCCCTGGCGGCTGGGCCTGGCGGCTGCAGTTGCTGGGTGGCCTGCAGGCCGGCAACGGGCGCCAGCAGATCACGCGCCTGCCCAGCCGTGCCGTCGCAGCGCTGCTGGCGCGCCTGGCGCTGTGGCCCGAACGCACACATGCCCGCGAAGAACTGGTGGAGTTGCTGTGGCCGGGTGTTGAACTCGCGGTCGGCCGCAACCGGCTGCGCCAGGCCTTGTCGACGCTGAAGAGCCTGCTCGACAGCCCCGACCAACCACCGGTGCTGCTGGCCGACCGCCTGGGTGTGCGTGTGGCACCCGGTGCACTGCACTGCGATGTGCACGACTTCGAAAGCGCGTGCCGCGCCGGCCGCTACGACGAGGCAGCGGCCTGCTACCGCGGCGAACTGCTGCCCGGCTTCTACGACACCTGGATCGACGAAGAGCGTCTGCGCCTGGCGGCCCTGGCCGACCACGCCACACAGCGTGCACCGCAGCCCGCGGCGCCGACACCGCAGCTGCCGCGCCGCGGCGAAGCCATCGTCGCCTCGGGCC
>JBASTF010001041.1:0-6055 GCA_049274755.1 Rubrivivax sp.
GTGCCTGCGGCCACCGCCACCAGCGTGGCACCGGTGGTGCCGGAGGCATAGGTGGTGCCGGCAGCGCGGTCGCGCTGGCGGGCCGAGCGGAAGTCGGCCACCGCCCAGACCAGGAAAGCGCCGAACAGCAGCAAGTCGGCCAGCGTGTGGTTGGCCAGCAGATGGGCCAGGGCCCAGACCTTCACGCCCAGCACCATCGGGTGGTGCACGGCGGCCTTGATGCCGTTGCGCGGCACGTAGGCGGCGGCCAGCAGCACGAAGCTCAGCAGCATCAGCAGCGCCGCCAGGTGGCGTGTCCAGACCATCGGCACCCACAGCGCCACCGGCGCCAGCCGCGCCTGGCCATACCCCCAGACGATGAGCGCAAAACCCGCCAGCGAGGCCAGCGTGTAGAGGCCCTTCCAGGCCTTGTCGCCGACCCGGGCGATGGTGGCGCTGCGCCAGCCGTCGGCGACGATGCGCACCGAGTGGACACCGAGGAAGAGCACGAGGCCAAGGATGAGGGCTGTCATGGCGGGCTTAGCAGCTGGCGGTGGCGTGCATTGTGGCGGCTATGCTGCATGCCATGCCAGCCACCCAGCACCGCCTGCACTGGGAAGACTTCCCGGTCGGCCACCGCCGCGACTTCGGCGGCCACACCGTCAGCCGCGACGCCGTCGTCGCGTTTGCCAGCCAGTTCGACCCGCAGCCCTTCCACGTCGACGACGAGGCGGCGCGCAGCTCGCTGTTCGGCGGCCTGTGCGCCAGCGGCTGGCACACCTGCGCGATGGCGATGCGCATGATGTGCGACGAGTACCTGCTCGACAGCGCCAGCCTGGGTTCTCCGGGCATCGACAGCCTGCGCTGGCTGAAGCCGGTGTTCCCCGGCGACACGCTGCGCATGCGCATGGAGGTGCTGGAGGCACGGCCGATGCAGAGCAAGCCCCATGTCGGGCTGCTGCGCATCGCCTGGGAAGTGCGCAACCAGCACGACGCACCGGTATTGACCATGGAAGGCTGGGGCATGTTCCGCCGCCGCCCGCCGGTCGGCGAAAATCCCGCCTGAGCCGTTGTCGTCACGGCAAGCCACGAGGACCCCACCCACCATGCGCATCCCCGCCTTCGTCCGTTCGCTGTTCACGCTGGGCCTGATCGCCGCCGCCGCCACCACGGCCGTCGCGCAGAACACCGAGCCCAAGGTGCTGAACATCTACAACTGGTCGGACTACATCGCCGAAGACACGATCCGCAACTTCGAGAAGGAGACGGGGATCAAGGTCCGCTACGACAACTTCGACAACAACGAGATCCTGCACGCCAAGCTGGTGGCGGGCAAAACCGGCTACGACATCGTCGTGCCCGGCGCGCATTTCGCGAAGACGCAGATCGAAGGCGGCCTGTTGCAGAAGCTGGACCGGGCCCAGTTGCCGAACTGGAAGAACCTGGACCCGGCGCTGCTGGAGAAGATGGCCTCGGTGGACCCGGGCAACCAGTACCTGGTCGACTGGCTCTGGGGATACGTCACCGTCGGCATCAACACCGCCAAGGTGAAGGCCGCGCTGGGCAGCACGCCGCTGCCGGCCAACCCCTGGGACCTGGTGTTCAAGCCCGCGTACAACAGCAAGCTCAAGGGCTGCGGCGTCAGCATGCTGGACAGCGCCAGCGAGGTGCTGCCGGTGGTGATGATCTACGCCGGCAAACCCGCCTTCAGCAAGGTGGCCAAGGACTACGACGCCGCGCGTGATGTGCTGAAGGCCGCGCGCCCCGGCATCACCCGCTTCTCGTCGTCGGAATACATCAACGACCTGGCCAACGGCGCGCTGTGCCTGGTGATGGGCTATTCGGGCGACATCAACATCGCACGCCAGCGCGCCATCGACAACAAGACCGGCCAGGACATCCAGGCCCTGGTGCCGCCGACCGGCGCGACGCTGTTCTACGACTCGATGGCGATTCCGAAGGACGCGCCGCATCCGAAAAACGCGCACCTCTTCATCAACTACATCCTGCGCCCCGAGGTGCATGCCTCGCTGACGAACAAGGTCTTCTACGCCAACCCGAATGCCGCTTCCAAGCCCTTCGTGAAGAAGGAAGTGGCGAGCAACCCCACGGTGTTCCTGAACGCCGAGGACATGAAGAAGCTGACGCCGCCCGACGCCGTGCCGCAGGACATGCGGCGGGTGCAGACGCGCATCTTCACCGGCTTCAAGGCGGGCGCGAAATAAGCACCGCACCTGCCGAGCTGCTGGACTTCTGGTTCGGCGCGCCGCCGCTGCAGGCGCGCGCCGAGTGGTTCCGCAAGTCCGAGGCGCACGATGCGCTGATCCGCCAGCGTTTCGGCGCTGCGGTCGAAGCTGCATTGGCCAGCCGGCTGGATGCTGCCTGGGCCGCCGCGCCGCTGGCCGAACTCCTGCTGCTCGACCAGTGCACCCGCAACATCTTCCGCGACACGCCGCGTGCGTTTGCCGGCGACAGCCGCGCGCTGGCGCTGGCGCGTGAGATGACGGCCAGCGGCGCCGACCGCCGCCTGCACCCGCTGCAACGCGGCTTCGTCTACCTGCCCTTCGAACATGCCGAAGACCTGGCGGCGCAGCAGGAAGGCCTGCGCCACTTCGAGGCCCTGGCCGCAGCCGATGCCGGCAGCGCCGACACGCTGCTCTGGGCGCAGCGCCACGAGGTCATCGTGCGCCGCTTCGGCCGCTTCCCGCACCGCAATGCCATCCTCGGCCGCAGCAGCACGGCCGAGGAGCTGGAATTCCTGCAGCAGCCCGGGTCGCGCTTCTAGAATCGCGCACCCCTGCCCCCGAAAGCCGCTGTGATCGCCAAGCGCCTGATCCTCGCCCTGCTCGTGCTCGTCGCCCTGGCGGCGCTGTACTTCTGGGCCGCTCTGTCCTGGAGTTATTCCACCGGCGAACGTGCCGGCTGGGTGCAGAAGCTGTCGAACAAGGGCTGGATCTGCAAGACCTGGGAAGGTGAGCTGACCCTGGTGTCGCTGCCGGGCTCGACGCCGGAGAAGTTCCTGTTCACGATCCGCGACGACGCCATCGCCGACCAGGTGACGCGTGTGATGGGCAAACGTGTCAGCCTGCACTACGAAGAGAAGGTCGGCCTGCCCAGCAGCTGCTTCGGCGAAACACGCCACTACGTCACCTCGGTCACCGTGGCCGACGAAGTGCCGATCGCCACCGGCGTCATCGCGCCGCAGCCGGGTGCGACACCAGCATCGGCGCCGGCTTCACCTGCGTCGCGTTAGGCAGCCGCATGAACACGCTGCCCCCCGAGCAGCGTTTTTTCGCTGCGCTCGACGACAGCCTGGCGCAGCAGCGTTTCGTCAAGCTGGTGCTGGCCAAGCCGCGCGGCGGTGAACCGGGGCTGGAACGGCTGACGGTGCGGCTAATCTCGCTGCGCGGTGCGCCGGCGCTGAGTTTTCTGTACCGCCATGCCACCCGCGACCTCACGCGCAACCACACGCTGGACGAAGGCCTGGCGGCGCTGCGCAGCCTGGTCGGCACACCGTTCCGCAATGCCCACCTGCTGACCAGCAGCGACGAGCTGCAGCTGTCGTTCACGAAGAAGGGCGACGCCGCGCTGCACAGCACGGCGCTGCAGCGCGAGGCCGAAGCCGCGCCGCAGGCACACGACCGCGCCAAGCAGCGCTGGCTGTCGCTGGACCGCCCCTTTCTCGCCGCGCTGGGTGTGACGACGCCGCAGCAGCACCAGCTGGTGCCGGCGATGTCGCGCAAGTGGAAGCAGATCAACCGCTTCGTCGAGATCTTCGCGCACGCGCTCGACAGCTCGCCGCTGGCCGGCACCCGCGACCTGCACGTCGTCGACTTCGGCAGCGGCAAGGGTTACCTCACCTTCGCCATCCACGACTGGCTGCGCGGGCGCGGTGTGCAGGCCGAGGTCACCGGCGTCGAGCTGCGGCCCGACATGGTGGCGCTGTGCAACGACGCCATCGCGCAGCTGGGCCTGGAAGGCCTGCGCATCGAGCAGGGCGACGTGCGCAGCTGGCAGCCGGCGCGGCTGGACGTGATGATCGCGCTGCATGCCTGCGACATCGCCACCGACCATGCCATCCACCTGGGGCTGCGCGCCGGCGCCGAGATCATCGTCTGCAGCCCCTGCTGCCACAAGGAGCTACGGCCGCAGCTGCTGAGCCCGCACCCCATCGCGCCTGTGCTGCAGTACGGCGTGCACCAGGAGCAGCAGGCCGAGATGCTGACCGACAGCCTGCGTGCCCTGCTGCTCGAGGCCCGGGGCTACGACACCCAGGTGTTCGAGTTCGTCTCGCTGGAACACACGAACAAGAACAAGATGATCCTGGCCGTGAAGCGCCGCCAGCCGCGCGACCCGGCGCCGGTGCTGGCGCAGATCGAAGCCATCAAGGCCTTCTACGGCATCCGCGAACAGCGGCTGGAGCGGCTGCTGCAGCCCGGGGCAACCACGACGGCCTGAACCGGCACCACGTGGTTCAATGCGCGCCATGGACGCGCGCGCGGCGGCATCGCCGGTTTCACCGCTGTACCTGCTGGAACGTTTCGAAGCCGGCATCGTGCACCTCGACGTGCGCCGCCATGTCGTGGCGATGAACGACTTCGCGCGCCGTGTGCTGCCGGTGGACCAGGTGCTGCCCTTCGACCGCCTGGTGCTGAGCTTCCACCCCGAACGCTCGCAGCCCAAGGTCGAGTTCCTGCTCGACCAGGCGGCCAAGTGCCCGGTGGCCAACCCGCCGCCGATGACGATGATCATCAACATCCCCGAGCGGGTGCTGCTGATCAAGGTCACCCAGCTCACCGACGTGAAACGCCAGCCGGCCGGCTACACGCTGGTGTTCTACGACATCACCGAACTCGTGGCCTCGCCCGATGCCGCCGGTGCCAGGCCCGACGCCAGGCGGCGGCTGCAGAAGATCCCCACGGTGTCGAACCAGCGCATCGTGCTGCTCGACGTGGCCGAGGTGCTGGCCATCCAGAGCGACGGCCACTACACCCATGTGCGCAGCGGCAACGGCGGCACACAGAGCTGCAACCTCAACATCGGCGACCTCGAATCGCGGCTGGACCCCGAACGTTTCCTGCGTGTGCACCGCAGCCACATCGTCAACCTCGACGCGGTGACGCAGATCGTCCGTGACGACGGCCGCCTGGCCTTGCAGCTCGGCCCCGGGCTGCAGGTGCCGGTGTCGCGCACCAGCGCGGCGGCCGTGCTGGCGCGTCTCGGCGTGCACTCATAGGGCCTGGCCTAGGGTTAGTCCTGGCCTAGGGAATCTCCGGGCCCCGTGGCCCTTGCGTTTTTCCAGCCGTCGATTCGTGCACCCTGGCTGCAGTTCGTGCAGAGCACGGCACGCTTGACGCGGCAGCCACTGCCAATCCTGGCCGGTGGCGTCGGACAAGGCCTGGCCCGAAGAATCGGTCTCGCTCGAATCACGAGGAGACGACACGATGATTCCACCTGCCTTCGACTACCACGCACCGGCCTCCGTGGCCGAGGCGCTGGGGCTGCTGGGCCGCCTGGGCGGCGACGCCAAGCTGCTGGCCGGCGGCCACAGCCTGCTGCCGATGATGAAGCTGCGGTTTGCACAGCCGGCGCACCTGATCGACCTGAACCGCATCCCGGCGCTGCGTGGCATCACGGCCGAGGGCAGCGACATCGTCATCGGCGCGATGACGGTGGAAAACGCCTTGATCGGCAGCCCGCTGCTGCAGGCCCAGGTGCCGCTGCTGGCCGAGGCGGCGAAGCTCATCGCCGACCCGCAGGTGCGCAACCGCGGCACCATCGGCGGCGACATCGCCCACGGCGACCCGGCCAACGACCACCCGGCGCTGGCCATCGCCTGCGACGCGACGCTGGTGATCGAAGGCCCGAAGGGCCGGCGCAGCGTGAAGGCCGAGCACTTCTTCCACGGCACCTACAGCACCGACCTGGCCGACGACGAGATCCTCGTCGCCATCCGTGTGCCGGCCTTTGCCGCCGGCACCGGCTGGGCCTACGAAAAGCTCAAGCGCAAGACCGGCGACTGGGCCACCGCCGGCGCCGCCGTCGTGCTGCGGCTGGCGGCCGGCAAGGTCAGCGC
>JBASTF010001042.1:0-1776 GCA_049274755.1 Rubrivivax sp.
GCGGCCTCAGCGCGTCGACGAGGTCGCCGATCGGGCGCTCGTGCATGCGCTTGACGCCCGAGAGCTCGAAGCGCCCGCCCTGCGTGGTGGCCAGCACGGCCAGCGCGGCGGCCAGCGGCCGCATCGCCGTGCCGGCATTGCCGAGGAACAGCTGCGCCTCGTGCACCCGCAGCCGGCCGCCGATGCCGCTGACCTTCAGCGCCTTGCACTCGGTGGCGATGCCGCAGCCGAGGGTGCGCAGCGCGTCCAGCATGACCTGGGTGTCGTCGCTGTCCAGCAGGTCGTGCACGAAGGTGTCGCCGGCGGCCAGGCCGGCCAGCAGCAGCACGCGGTTGGAGATGCTCTTGGAGCCCGGCAGCAGCACGCGGCCGGACGCCGCCGTCAGCGGCGGCAGGTCGAGAAACGGCAGGCTGTACATCAGGTCTTGGGTGCTGCCGGCGAGCGCGGCGCGCCCATCTGCCAGCCCGAGCGGCCTTCGGCGGCGCCGCGGATCAGGTCTTCCAGCGCGTCGGCATTGCCGCTCTTCATCACGTGTTCCAGCGCGTCGAGCGCGTGGCGGAACCGCTGCGACTGCTTCAGCACCTCTTCGCGGTTGGCGACGAGGATGTCGCGCCACATCTCCGGGTTGCTGGCGGCGATGCGCGTGAAGTCGCGGAAGCCGGGGCCGGCCAGCGACAGGAAGTCCTTGCCGGCCGGCTGGTTCACGACCGAGCTGAAGTAGGCGAAGGCCAGCAGGTGCGGCAGGTGCGAGACGGCGGCAAACGCAGCGTCGTGGTTCTCCGGCGTCATCTTCAGCACCTGGGCGCCGATGGCCGACCAGACGTCGGTGGCCTTCTGCACCAGGTCGGGCGCGGTCTGCGGCAGCGGCGTCAGGATGACCTGGCGGCCGCTGTACAGCGCGGCGTCGGCATGGCCGATGCCGGCCTGTTCCTTGCCGGCGATGGGATGGGCCGGCACAAACGAGGCCACACGTTCACGCAGCACACGCCGTGCGGCGTCGACGACGTCGCGTTTGGTGCTGCCCACGTCCATGAACAGCACACCCGGCTCGACGAGGTGGCGGATGGCCTTGAACGTGGTTTCGGTGGCGGCCACCGGCACCGCCATCAGCACGATGTCGGAACCCGACACGGCCAGCAGCGCCGACTCGGCGGCAACGTCGATGACACCCAGCTTCTTCGCGCGTTCGGTCGTCGACGGCGACTTGCTGTAGCCGATGACCCGTTTGACGAGCCCGGCGCGTTTCAGCGCCAGCGCAAACGAGCCGCCCATCAAACCGCAACCGATGACACCCAGTTGATTGAACATCCTGCTGCCGCTGCTTCAGTGCACGTCCAGGGGATAGGTGCCGAGCACCTTGAAGAAGGCGCAGGCGTCGCGCAGTTCGCGCAGCGCCAGGCCCACCTTGGGCTCGTCCGGATGGCCTTCGACGTCGATGTAAAAGTAGTACTCCCACTGGCCCGAGCGCGCCGGGCGCGACTCGAAACGTGTCATCGACACACCGTGGGTCTTCAGCGGCACCAGCATGTCGTGCACGGCGCCGGGCTGGTTCTTCACGCTGACGACCAAGCTGGTGCAGTCGTGGCCAGAAGGTTTGGGCGCCGGATGTTTGTCCGGGTGCGTGACGATGGCGAAGCGGGTGCGGTTGTGCACATCGTCCTGGATCGCCGGTGCCACCACGTGCAGGCCGAACTCGCTGGCGGCACGGGTGCCGGCGATGGCGGCGATGTCGCCGTCCTGCGCCGCCAGCCGCGCGCCTTCGGCATTGCTGGCCAC
>JBASTF010001043.1:0-2784 GCA_049274755.1 Rubrivivax sp.
GCGCCAGCCGCTGCAGCGCCGGCTGCACTGAGCGCAGGTGGTCGCCGGCGGCCTGCAGCTGCGCGGCCCAGCCGTTCAGCACCTGGCTCAGGCGCACCGGCATCGCATCCATCAAATGCGTGCGGCCGGTTTTGACATGCTGCTGCGTGGCGCTGGCCTTGGCTCTGGTGGCCTGCACCAGGTGGTCCAGCGCCGGCAGCAGTTGCTGCTGCAGCGCCAGCGCCGTGGCGACGTGGATCGCACTCGGCACCACGTCGTTGCTGCTCTGCCCGGCGTTCACGTCGTCGTTCGGGTGCACGGCGCCGCCGAGCCGGCGCGCGGCGAGCGTGGCCACCACCTCGTTGGCGTTCATGTTGCTGCTGGTGCCCGAGCCGGTCTGGAACACGTCCACCGGGAAGTGGCGCAGCAGTTCGGCATCGCTGCACGCCAGCAATTCGGTGCAGACCGCATGGATGGCCTCGGCCTGTGGCGCGGCCACGCCACCCAGCGCGCCATTGGCCTGCGCCGCCGCGGCCTTGATGGCCAGCAGCGCGCGCACGAAACCGGCCGGCATCGGGCGGCCGCTGATCGGGAAGTTGAGCACCGCACGCTGGGTTTGTGCGCCGTACAGCGCGTCGGCCGGCACCTGCATGTCGCCCATCGAGTCGCGTTCGGTGCGCGTGGAGAGGGTGTTCGTCATCGCGGCAGGGTATCGCCGTGCCTGCCGTGCGGCAACTCTCCAAAGGCCGATGCCGGTTCAGTGCACAATGAGAAGCATTCCCATTCGTGTGCCACCGCCCATGCCCAAGTCCTTGCACATCGCCAGCCGTGTGGCCGCCAGCCTGCTGGGCGGCTGGGCTTTTGTGTGGGGCTTCACGGCGCTGGCCATTGCCGGCCAGGTGGCCGCTGGCCGGCCGTTCAACGAAGCACACACGGCCGCGATGCTGCTGGCCTTCCTGCTGTTCCTGAGCGTGTTCTGCTGGAGTTTTGCCACGGCCAGCCTGTTGCGGGTCTGGGCCGTGCTGGCCGGCGGTGCGCTCGTGATGACGGCGGCGGCCTGGTGGCTGCAGTCGTCCCTGGTCTGACCCCGTTCTGCTGCGCCGAGGTGCACCGATGTTCTCCAGTTTCCGCCTCTCGATGACATGGCTGCACACCTGGTTCGGCCTGGTGCTGGGCTATGTGCTGATGGTCTGCTTCTTCTTCGGTTCGCTGTCGGTCTTCGACCGCGAGATCGACCGCTGGGCCATCCCCGAGACACGCTTCGAGCCGCAGCCCATGCCCTCGTACGACCAGGTGCTGGCGCCGATCTTCCAGCGCCTGCGCGCCCACCCGGTCGACCTGGCCGCCACCGCGGCGCGGGTGCAGGGCACGATCCCGCACCCGGACACGCTGCCGCTGAGCTCGCTGTATGCCTACACCACGCACCGCGACCCGGTGCTGCTGATCGGCGGCGAGTTCGACATCCCGAACAAGCCCAGGGATGCGTCCGACGAAGCCCAGCACGTGCACGGCTGGGCCACCATCGACCCGCGCAACGGCAGGACGCTGCCCGAAGGCCAGTGGAAGCTGGGCAGCGAGTTCTTCTATCCGATGCACTACAGCCTGCATCTGCACTGGAAGGACCTGGGCTACTGGGTCGTCGGCCTGGCGGCGCTGGTGATGCTGGCGGCCCTGGTCAGCGGCGTGGTGATGCACCGCAAGATCTTCCGCGAGTTCTTCACCTTCCGGCCGAAGAAACACACGCAGCGCAGCACGCTCGACCTGCACAACATGACCGGCGTGGTGGCGCTGCCCTTCCACTTCTTCTTCGCCTTCACCGGGCTCGTCATCTTCGCCAGCGTCTACCTGCCGGTCAGCGAGACGCTGCTGAAACCACTGGCCAAGCAGCACGAAGTGCGCGAAGCCGCCCGCACCGGGCTGCCGCACGAACCGGCCGGCGTGGCCGCGCCGCTGGCGTCGGTGGACGCGATGGTGGCCGAGGCCAAGCGCCGCTGGCAGCTGCGCGACATGCCGGGCCAGGTGGGTTACCTCTACATCAACCACCTGGGCGACAAAAACGGCTACGTCAGCGTGTTCCGCGCCGGCACCGACCGCGTGACGCTGGTGGGGCAGGGTGTGCACTTCAACGCCGCCACCGGTGCCGTCATCCGCGAAGACCCACCGCCCACCGTCGTCACCGGCATCAACGAATTCCTCACCGGCCTGCACCTGCAGCACTTCGAACACTGGCTGCTGCGCTGGCTGTACGTGCTGGGCGGGCTGGCGGGCTGCGTCTGCATTGCCACCGGCTTCATCTTCTTCGTCGAGAAGCGCAAGAAGCAGCATGCCAAGGCGGGCAGCGTCGGCAGCCGCGTCGTCGATGCGCTGGCGGTCAGCACCGTCACGGGCATGCTGCTGGCCACGCTGGCCATCCTCATCCTCAACCGCTTGTTGCCGGCCGAACTGCCGCAGCGCGGCGACTGGCAGGAGTACGGCTTCTGGGCCGCCTGGGCGCTGGCGATGGCCCATGCCTTCTGGCGCACGGCGCCGGTGCTGCAGGCACGCATTGCACCGGCCTGGCGTGAACAGTGCTGGGCCATCGCCGCACTGGCGCTGGTGGCCGTGCTGGCGAACTGGGCCAGCACCGGCGACCACCTGCTGAAGACCCTGGGTCAGGGCTACTGGCCGGTGGCCGGCCTGGACCTGGCGCTGATCGCCAGTGCCGGCATCGCTGCGCTGGCCGCACGCCGGCTGCGCCGCCGCGAAAGCGCCACCACCGGCGCGCCGGATCTGGCAGCGCCCGTGACCGCCACGGTGGCCCATGGC
>JBASTF010001044.1:0-3501 GCA_049274755.1 Rubrivivax sp.
GCGCTGCTGTCGCGGCTGTGGCTGCGCCACGAGCTGGCGCCGCGCACCTGGGCCGCCATCGCCGTGGCCGGCCTCGGCATCGCCTGGATGTACGGCCAGCAGGTCAGCGCCGGCGACGCCCGCCATCTGCTGGGCACCGCGGTCGCGCTGGGTGTGCCCTTGGCCGCGGCGCTGAACTGGACCCTGCTGCACCACCACCGCAACCTCGGCGACAGCACCGAGGTCGACATGCTGCCGGCCGTGCTGATCGGCGCCTTGCTGTCGACGGCGCTGACGCTGCCGCTGGCCACGCCGTTCGCCGCCTCGGGCCACGACCTGCTGCTGCTGGCCCTGCTGGGCGTGGTGCAGCTGGCCATTCCCTGCCTGATGGCGGTGGCGGCCTCGCGGGCGCTCAGCGCCCCCGAAGCTGCGCTGCTGGCCTTGCTGGAAGTGGTGTTCGGCGTGCTCTGGGCCTGGCTGGGCGCCGGCGAAGCACCCAGCACCGCGGTGCTGGGCGGCGGCCTTCTGGTCATCGGCGCGCTGGCCGGCAACGAACTGCTGTCGCTGCGGCAGCGGCCGCAGCCAGCCTGACGCTTGCCGCTACAGCCCGGCGTCGGCGTTCACGGCCGCCGGGTCGACGCCGAGCTTCGCGGCGGCGTCCAGGATCTCCTGCCAGGTCGTGCCATCCACCGGCACGCCCTCGGCGCTGCGCCGTGCCTTGTTCGCCCGTTCGGGTTCGCCGGCCACCATCACCGGGTCGAAACCTTCACGCGGCGGCGAAGCCTTGGCCCATTCGATGAAGCCCAGCGCCTCGGCTTCGAAGCCGGCGCGGTCGCCCAGCGCCGCCGGGTCCACGAGCACGCTGAACATGCCGTTCAGCACCCGCCGTTTGCTCGCGTCGTCGTCACGCTGCGTCATCTGCGCCGCCAGCGCACCCCCCAGCAGTTCACACACCAGGGCCAGGCCGAAACCCTTGTGTGTGCCGAAGGTCAGCAGCGCGCCGAAGGGCGGCACCACGGTGTAGCGCGGTGTCTGTGTCGGCCGGCCGTGGTCGTCGATCAAACAGCCCTCAGGCACCAGCTCGCCCTTGTTGTGGGCGACGCGGGTTTTGCCCTGGGCGATCATGCTGGTCGCGAAGTCCAGGATCACCGGCGGCTGGCCCGTCAGCGGCACGCCGACGCAGAAGGGGTTGGTGCCGAAGCGGGCGTCGCTGCCGCCGTGCGGCGCGACGATGGCGCGCGAGATGACGTTGACGAAGTGCACCGACACCAGCCCGGCTGCCGCCGCCTGTTCGGCCCAGGCGCCGATGCGGCCCAGGTGGTGCGAGTTGCCCAGCGCGACGATGCAACTGCCCTGGCTGCGCGCACGGTCGATGCCCAGCGCCATCGCTTCCTGGCCGATGACCTGGCCGAAGCCGGCGTTGCCGTCCAGCCGCAGCAACGGGCCGCTGTCCAGCACGGTGCTGACATGGGCGTTGGGCTTCAGGCCACCTTGCAGAAAGGCATCGGCATAACGCGGCAGCATGCCGATGCCGTGGGAGTCGTGGCCGGTGAGGTTGGCGGTGATCAGGTTGCCGGCGACGGCCTCGACTTCGGCCGCGCTGCTGCCGAAGCCGCGCACGACGCGGGCCATCGCCGTTTGCAGGCGGGGCAGGGAGATCAGGTGCATCTTGTCGTTCATGGTCTGTTGTCTCGACAGGTGTTTCCAAGGATGGGGTGCTTGCAGCTTCGATCCTAGACTGGGAAGCTGCGAGGGAACCCAGGATGCCCGCGTTGCCCCCGGGAAAACGCCCCCACAAGGCGCGAAGCGCAGACGTGTCAAGTGACACGGCGAGCATTTGCAACGCCGTGGGGGCGCTTTCCCGGGGGCAACCCAAAGGGCCGGGGCACCCAAGGGCCGTGGGCCGCGTTGCGGCGCTTGCCCAGGTCCGTGACATGGGCGGCGCATCGCGCCTTGCCCACGGCCCTTGGCCGCCCCGGCGCGGGCATCCTGGGTTCCCTCGCTGCTTCCGAGACTCCCTCAGCCCACGGGCGACGCGCCAACATGCAACAGCTCTCCGGCCTGGACGCCACCTTTCTCTACCTCGAAACCGCCGAGATGCCGATGCATGTTGGCGCGCTGCACCTGTTCGAGCTGCCGGCCGGCAGCAAGGGCCGTTTTGTCACGGCGCTGCGCAAACACATCCAGAGCCGGCTGCCGGTGGCGCCGGTGCTGCGGCGCAAGCTGTGGTGGATGCCGCTGAACCTGGCCAACCCGGCCTGGGTGGACGCCGAGCCCGACATGAAGCAGCACATCGTCGAGATCAAGCTGCCGAAAACCGCCGGCAAGGGCGCCGGCCTGGCCGAACTGGAAGCGCAGATCGGCCTGCTGCACCCGGTGCTGCTGGACCGCAAACGCCCGCTGTGGAAGATGCATGTCTTCGAAGGCCTGGTGCCGGGCGCCGATGGCCGCAGGCGTGTGGCGCTGTACACCCAGCTGCACCATGCCGCGGTCGACGGCCAGGCGGCGGTGGCGCTGGCGAATGCCATCCTCGACGTGACGCCCGAACCACGTGCCATCGAGGCGCGGGCCTCGAAGCGGCCCCGCACCTTCCGCCTGGACATGACCGAGATGCTGCGCGGCGTCATCGGCAGCCAGGCGCAGAAGGTGGCCAGCATCATCCGCGAGCTGCCGTCCACCGTCGGCACGCTGTCGGGCGCGGCCGGCAAGGCGGTGTCGCAGTCGGCCCTGATGGGCGGCAAGAAAGGTGTCTCGAACCTGACGCTGGCGCCGCGCACGCCGCTGAACACCAGCATCGGCGCCGGCCGCGCCTTCGCCGCGCTGACGCTGCCGCTGGCGGAACTGAAGGCCCTGGGCCGTGCCCACGAAGCGACGCTGAACGACATGGTGCTGATGCTGTGCAGCAGCGCGCTGCGGCGCTTCTACGCCAAGCGCCGCCAGCTGCCGAAAAAGAGCCTGATCGCCGCCGTGCCGATCTCGCTGCGCGAGAAGGGCGACACCAGCTCGGACAACCAGGCCTCGATGAGCCTGATCAGCCTGGGCACCCACATCGCCGACCCGGCCAAGCGCCTGGCCCACATCAGGGCCGCAACGGCGGCGATGAAGTCGACGATGGGCAGCGTGAAAAGCATCCTGCCCACCGACTTTCCCAGCCTGGGTGTGCCCTGGCTGATCGAAGCCGCCACGGCGCTGTACGGCAAGGCCCGTGTGGCCGACCGCATTCCGCAGGTGGCCAACGTCGTCATCTCCAACGTGCCGGGGCCGCCGGTGCCGCTGTACCTGGCCGGCGCCCGCATGCTGACGAACTACCCCACGTCCATCATCGTGCACGGGCTGGCGCTGAACGTCACGCTGCAGAGCTACGACCAGAGCCTGGACTTCGGGCTGATGGCCGACCCCGCGGCGCTGCCCGAGGTGCGTGAACTGGCCGACGCCATCCTCATCGCCTTCGACGACCTGAAGGCACTGCCGCAGCCCGGCGACGCCGCGCACGAGGACACGCCGGCCGGCGGCACCTTGGGC
>JBASTF010001045.1:0-6473 GCA_049274755.1 Rubrivivax sp.
GTGCACTGCCTGCGCGTGCACACAACGGGTCGCATGCGCCTGGCGCCGTCCTCGTGGGCCACGGCTGGGACTTCACGCTGCCCACGCTGGACGGCAGCCGCTTCGTCACGGCGTCCTCGCTCGCGGGGCCGGTGCTCGTCAACTTCTGGGGCATGGACTGTGCGCCCTGCATCGCCGAGTTGCCCCGCTTGCAAGCCTTTGCGGCGGCTCATCCGCAATGGACCGTTTTACTGGTGAGCACCGATGCCCCGGCGCGCGCGCAAGAGTTTGTGCAGCGCCACGGCATCACGCTGACCGTGCTGCGGCCCGGCGCCAACGTCGCGGCACTGATGCGCAGTGCCGGCAACCGATCGGGCGGCCTGCCTTTGACTGTCGCCTTGCGCCAAGGCCGGCTTTGCGACGGCAAGCTGGGCGAGCTGACGGACCCCGACCTGGCACAGATCGCTGCGCGCTGCACGGCAGCCTCCCGACCATGAACCCCAACAACCCAAGAACAACACCGATGAGTCCCCTGCTTGCTGCGCTCTGTGGAGTGGTTGCTGCGACTGCCGGCTCGACGGCCGTCGCCCAGACCGGCGCGCCTGAATCGCCGCACGAGGCTGCGGCGATTGCGGCGTCAGCGCCGGATGCCACGCTGCAGACGGTGGTCGTGACGGCCACCCGCTCGGCCATTGCACTGTCCGACGCGCCGGCTGCGGTCACCGTGACGACACGGCAGGAGATCGACAACCGCAACGTCTCGCGCATCAGCGACGCGCTGCAGAAGGTGCCCAGCCTGTACCTCGGCCGCGCCGAGAACGGCCAAGTGCAATCGTTCGAGGGCGGCTTTTCGTTGCGCGGCGTGGACACCAGGCGCACGCTGATCCTGCTCGACGGGCTGCAACCGCTGCAGAACGCCAACTCGCAGGGCGTGAACTGGCTGACCGTGTTCACTGACGACGTGGAACGCGTCGAGGTCGTGCCCGGCGCTTTTGCATCGCTCTACGGCAGCAACGCCATGGGCGGTGTGATCAACGTCATCAGCAAGCGCGCCGACACGCGCGAACTCACGCTGCGCCTGAAGCGCGGTTTCGGCGACGCAGCGGGCACCGATGGCAGCGCCTACTTCCGCACCCGCTTCGACAACGGCCTCGGCTTGGCAGCCGGCCTGAGCCACGCCGACCGCGAAGGCCAGGCCAGCGAGTTGACAGTGCGCACCCCGGTGGCCGGCGCGCCGGGCACGGCGGTCAATGGTGCCATCCCCACCACCACGCGCGAAGGCCTGCCGGCCTTCGTGGTGGGCGACCGTGGCAGGCAGCCCTGGCGCCAGAGCCACGCCATGGCCAAACTCAGCTACGACTTGACTGCGCAGCATCGCATCACTGCGGGCATGGCATGGGCCGACGCAGAGCAGGGCTGGCAGCCCTTCAACACCTACCTCACCAACGCCGCCACCGGTGCTGCGGTTTCCAGCGGCACCTTGGGCATCAATGGCCAGCGGGTCACGCTCACCGAAGCCAACTTCCAGGGCAGTACGCCGCTGATCGAATCGAGCCGGCGTGCCTTTGCCGGTTACGAGGGCGAGCTGGCCAACGACGTGCGCCTGAAGGTCGATGTCTCACGCATCAGCCGCGAGTTCAAGTTCCCCACGGTGGGTGCAGCATCCACTTTCGAAGCCGGCCCCGGCAGCCTCAGCAGCTCGCCCAACCAGGGCCTGGACGGCACGGCCACGCTGAGCTTTCCGCTGGGGGCGCAGCATGCGGTGGTGGCGGGCCTGTCGCTGCACCGCGATACCGTGCAGCGCCGCAGTTACGCGCTGACGAATTGGCGCGACCTGGACAGCCGCACCACGCTCAACAACGGCTATGACGGGCAGTCGACGACCACTTCGGTCTTCGTGCAGGACGAGTTCGCCGCGAGCGACCGCTTCACCCTCTACGCCGGCGCGCGCGTGGATCGCTGGCAGACCGAAGGCAGCTTCTTCCAGAACACGGCGCCCGTCAGCAGCCAGACCTACCCACAGCGCGGCGACACATCGTTCAACCCCAAGCTGTCCGGCGTGTTCAAGCCGGTGGCCGACGTGACCCTGCGCGCGTCCTGGGGCCGCTCGTTCCGCGCCCCGTCGAACCTGGACCTGTACTCGACCACGGTGCAAAGCTCGACGATCTCGCCCACCGGGCTGCTGACGATTCAGAGCGACCCCAACCTGAAGCCCGAGCGTGGTGCCAGTTGGGAAGCCGGTGGCGAATGGCGCGCTATGCCAACCCTCAAGCTGACCAGCACGCTGTACCAGACCGAACTCACCGACCTGATCTATTCCAAACAGGTCGATCTGTCGCTGACCCAGCGCATCAACGCCGGCAAGGCGCGCGTGCGCGGCATCGAAGCCGGCGTGGCGGCCAAACCGCTGCCCTGGCTGGAGGTCAACGCCAATGCCTCGCTGATCGACTCGGAGATCCTCGACAACAGCGCCGACCCCGGCAGCGTCGGCAAGCGGCTGACGCAGGTGCCGCGCAAGCTGGCCTATCTGGGACTGACGGCGTTGCAGGGCGACTGGTCGGGCACGCTGGAGGCGCGCTACTCGGGCCAGACCTACATCACCGCGCGCAACACCGACACGGTGCAGGGCGTGTTCAGCAGCAACGACGCCTACACCAACCTCAACCTCAAGCTGGGCTGGCGCGCCAGCCGCGAGCTGCGGCTGAACCTGTCGGTGAACAACCTGTTGGATGCGACGGTGTACCAGTTCTCGCGCTTGCCGCGCCGCAACGCGACGCTGGAAGCGGTGTTCTCGCTGTGATGGCGCCCTGGCATCGCATCGGCTCAGTTGTCTGGCTGCTGCTCGTCGCGGCGTGCTGGCCGCTGCTCGGCGCCGCCGCGCCGGCCAAGGAAATGAACATCGTGCTGATCCCGGGTGATCAGCTCACGCTGGCGACCATCACGGCCATCAAGCAGGTCAAGGCCGAGCCCGCGTACGCGCGCTTGCGTTTCCACGTGCTGCCGCAATCCCTGCTGATCCCGGCGGACCTCAAAGCACTGGCGCAGGCCGACGCCGTGTTTGCGCGCCACATGGTTGGCATCTCGGGCGAATCCACCGTATCGGCCATGCAGGCGGTGGCTGCGCGGCAGGGCCGCCTGTACGGCATCGGCCAGAACGAAGGCGTTTCGGCCAAGCTGGGCCTGCGCGAAGAGCCGGTGCTGGCTGCTTATGCAGATGCCGGTGGCGCAGACAATCTGGCCAACATGCTGCGCCTGGCGCTGCAGCGTGACTTCGGCTTTCCGGGCAAGGCCGCTGCTCCTAGACCGCTGCCGCAGATCGCCGCCTGGGACATCCGCTCCGGCCGCCTGTTCGAGCAGTGGAACGACTACGCCAGCGCGTATCTCGCGCAGCGGCCCGCGGCTGCCGCGGCGCTGCCGTGGGTCGGCGTGGTCATCAACCGCGGGCAGGCCACCGGCGGCAGCGAAGACAACGTCAAGGCCATTGCGCAGGCGCTGGAAAAGCGTGGCTTCAACGTCGTGCCGGCTTACGGCTTTCCAACCACCGTGCCGGTCGAGCGCTTCTTCATCGACAGCGAAGGCCGCGCACGCGTGGCCGCGGTGGTGGCGCTGGGCATGAAGCTGGGCAATGTGCCCGACAGGATCGGCCCGGTGCTGGAGCGGCTCAACGTGCCGCTGATCAACGGCATCGTGCTCTACAAGTCGAGCCGCGCCGAGTGGGAAGCCTCACCGCTGGGGCTGGACCACGCCGAGCGCTCGTGGCAGGTTGGCGGGCCGGAGTTCGCCGGCATCCTCGCGCCGACGGTGGTGGCCAGCAAGGAGCGCCGCAAGGACGCCGCCACTGGCCTGGAGTACGTGGCCGAAGTGCCGATCCCCGAACGCGTGAGCCGGCTCGCCGACCGCGTGCGCAAATGGGTCGATCTCGCCGTGCTGGCCGAGCACGACAAGCGCGTCGCGCTGCTCTACTACAACTACCCGCCGGGCAAACAGAACGTCGGCGCGTCGTACCTGAACGTGATGCCACGTTCGCTGTGGCAGATCCTCACGCGCCTGGAAGCCGAGGGCTACGACACGCGCGGCCGGCCGGCCACCGAAGAAGCCTTGTTCGACCGCCTGCGCCAGCACGGCACCAACATCGCCGACACCACGCCCGGTGCACTTGCCGAACTGGTGGCCGGCGGCCAGGCCGTGCTGTGGCCGGTGGCCGAGTACCGACGCCACTTCGACGCCCAGCCGGCCGCGCTGCGCGAATCGATGGTCAAGGCCTGGGGCGAGCCCGAACAGGCGAAAACGATGACCTGGCGCGACCGCGCCGGCAAGCCCTTCTTCGTGTTCCCCGCGCAGCGTTTCGGCAAGCTGCTGTTCGCACCGCAGCCCGAGCGCGGTTGGGGTGACGTGAAGAAGATGTACCACGACGTGGCGCTGCCGCCGCACCACCAGTACCTGGCCTTCTACCTGTGGCTGCAGAAGGACTTCAAGGCACACGCGATGGTGCACGTAGGCACGCACGGCACGCACGAATGGCTGCCCGGCAAGGAGGTGGGCTTCACGGCGGCCGACCCGAGCGAAGCGATGGTCGCCGACGTGCCGCAGCTCTACCCGTACAGCGTCGATGTGGTCGGCGAGGGCCTGCAAGCCAAGCGGCGCGGCATGGCGGCGGTCATCTCGCACATGACGCCGCCGTTCGACAAGGCCGGCCTGAACCCCGATTTGGTGAAGCTGCACGGCCTGTTCGACGACCATGGCGTCGCGCGGCAGCAAAGCGTGTCGGCCACTGCCGCGAACCTGGTGCAACTCGACGCGCAGGCGCGCAAGATGGGGATGTTGAAGGACATCGGCCTGACCGCGCTGCGCAACAGCGACGACGTCGATGCGCTGCACGACCACCTGCACGACATCGAGCTGGCGCAGACGCCCTTCGGCCTGCACACCTTCGGCGTTGCGCCCACACAGGCGCGGCGTGACGCCACCGCCGATGCGATGGTCGAACGCATGAGCGACGTGAAAGACGCTGCCGCGCAGACCGCCGCGCTGAGCACCCTGCTGCTGACCAGCGCCAGCGCCGAATTGAACGCGCTCGTGGCCGCGCTGGATGGCCGCTATGTCGGCGCCGGTGTCGGTGGCGACCCGTTGCGCAGCCCCGGCTCGTTGCCCACCGGCCGCAACTTCTACGGCTTCGACCCGGCGCGCATTCCCACCCCCGCGGTCTACGAACAGGGCGCAACGATGGCCGCCGCGATGCTGGCCGACTACCGGCGCCGCAACGGCAGTGCGCCGGGCCGTCTGCTGTTCAACCTGTGGTCCGGCGAGACGATGCGCCACGGCGGTGTGCTCGAGTCGCAGATCCTCGCCTTGATGGGCGTGCGGCCCACGTGGGACGCCTTCGGCCGCGTCAAGGGCATCGAGGTCATCCCGCGCCAACAGCTCGGCCGGCCGCGCGTGGACGTGGTCATCGCGCCCTCGGGCCTGTACCGCGACTCGTTGCCGACGCTGATGGGGCTGCTGGACCAGGCGATGTCGGCCGTGAAGGACCTGCCCGAAGAAGACAACCCGATCCGCGCCAACGTGCAGCGCACCGCGGCGGCGCTGCAAGCGCGCGGTGTGGAGCCGGCGCTGGCCGAGCGGCTGGCGGCCGTGCGCCAGTTCACCGACCCACCCGGCGCCTACGGCACGGGCCTGGACAACGTCATCCGCGCCAGCAACACCTGGAGCACCGAGCAGCAGGTGGCCGAGGTGTATTTCAACCGCATGGGCCACCTCTTCGGCCAGGGCTTCTGGGGCGACAAGCCCACGGCACCCGACGGCACGCCGCTGGCCATCGACGTGTTCAAGCTCGCGCTGAAAGACGTGAAGGCCGTGCTGCACTCGCGTACCAGCAACCTCTACGGCACGCTCGACAACGACGACGTGTTCCAGTTCCTAGGCGGCGCGGCGATGGCGGTGCGGCAGGTCAACGGCAGCAGCCCGGAGACGCTGATGGTCAACCTGGCCGAGCCGGGCCGCGAACGCGTCGAATCGCTCGACCGCTTCATGGGCCGCGAATTGCGTTCGCGCTACCTCAACCCGGCGTGGATCGACAGCATGCTGAAGGAAGGTTATGCCGGCGCTCGGCTGATCGGCCAGGTGGTCGACAACCTGTGGGGCTGGCAGGTCACGGTGCCCGAGGCGGTGGATGCCGCCAAGTGGCAGGAGATGTACGAGACCTACGTGCAGGACAAGTACGAACTCGACATCCGCAAGCGTTTCACCGAAGCCAAGAACGCGCTCGCCTACCAGGCGCTGGTCGACCGCATGCTGGTGGCCGTGAACAAGGGCTACTGGCAGCCGGCGCCCAAGGTGGTCGCTGCGCTGAACGCGGCTAATCAGCAAGCCATTGCCGAAGCCGGCGTGGCCTGCGACCGCAGCAGTTGCAGCAGCGCCGAGATCACGCGCATCGCCGAGCAGCTCGATCGGGCCAAGGCCGTGCAGGCCCGCGGCGGCTACGGGCTGGCAGGCAC
>JBASTF010001046.1:0-2389 GCA_049274755.1 Rubrivivax sp.
CACGCCGCCTGCGCGCACAGCGCTCATCGGCCTGCGGCCCGCCTGGCATGAAGCCTCGTTGGCCGAACTGCAAACCATGTTGCAAGACCTGCGTGCCTCGCGCCTGGCCTTGCGCCAGCAGGTCTACCACGCGTTGCGCGACCTGACGAACGCTGCCTGGTTCGCCGACGCCGGCGCCTGGGCGGCCATCGGCTACCCCGGCCCGATGGCGGTCTGATGGCGATTCCGGACCCCATCGAACAAGGCATCGTGCGTGGCTGGAAACTGCGCGGCGGCCCGCATGGCGCCTTGCCGGCCACGCTGCATTGCGACGTCGCCATCGTCGGCAGCGGTGCCGGTGCCGGCATCACCGCAGAACTGCTGACCGCGGCGGGCCTGGACGTTGTCATCGTCGAAGAGGGCCCGCTGCGCTCCAGCCGCGACTTCCACCAGAGCGAGGCCGAAGCCTACCCGGCGCTGTACCAGGACAGCGCCAGCCGCAAGACGGCCGACAAGGCCATCGCCATCCTGCAAGGCCGCTGTGTCGGCGGCTCGACGACGGTGAACTGGACCTCGTCGTTCCGCACGCCGTCGCCGACGCTGGCGCATTGGCGCCAGCGCTTTGCGCTCGACGAGATGCGCGACGACGCGATGGCGCCCTGGTTCCAGCAGGTCGAACAGCGCCTGCACATCGGCCCCTGGCTGGTGCCGCCCAATGCCAACAACCAGCTGCTGCGTGTGGGCGCGGCGCGGCTGGGCATTCCGGCCGCGGCGATCCAGCGCAATGTGCGGGGCTGCTGGAACCTGGGCTCCTGCGGCATGGGCTGCCCGACGAATGCCAAGCAGTCGATGCTGGTGACGACGATTCCCACAGCGCTGGACCGCGGCGCGACGCTGCTGGTGCAGAGCCGTGTCGAGCGCCTGCTGATCGATGGCAACACCGTGCGTGGCTTGGTCGTGTTGCCGGTGGCGCTGAACGGCGCACCCACCTCGGCGCAGACGAGCACCGTGCAGGCACGCCATGTGGTCGTCGCCGGCGGTGCCATCAACTCGCCGGCCCTGCTGCTGCGCTCGCAGGCACCCGATCCGCACGGTGTGCTGGGCCGCCGCACCTTTCTGCACCCGGTCGTGGTGTCGGCCGGCAGCTTCGACGAACGCATCGAAGGCTGGCACGGCGCGCCGCAGACGCTGTACACCGACCACTTCCTGGAAACGCAGCCCATCGACGGCCCCATCGGCTACAAGCTCGAAGCGCCGCCGCTGCACCCGCTGATCGCGGCCACCACCTTGCCGGGCTACGGTGCGGCGCAGACGGCACTGCTGAAGGACTTCGCACACACCCACGCACTGCTGGCCCTGCTGCGCGACGGCTTCCATGCCGAGTCCCCCGGCGGCCGTGTGACACTGCGGGCCGATGGCTCCCCGTCGCTGGACTACCCCTTGAACGCCTACGTCTTCGACGGTGCGCGGCGTGCGCTGCTGAGCATGGCCGAGATCCAGTTCGCTGCCGGCGCCCGCCAGGTGCTGCCGGTGCACGAGATGGCCAGCCCCTACCGCAGCTGGACCGAGGCCCAGGCGGCCATCCGACAACTGCCGATGCAGCCGCTGCAGACACGGGTGCTCAGCGCCCATGTGATGGGGGGCTGCGCGATGGCCGGGCGCGAGGACCTGGGTGTGGTGCGGCCCGATGGCCGGCACTGGCAGCTCGACGGTCTCTCGGTGCACGACGGCTCGTTGTTCCCCACCAGCATCGGTGCCAATCCGCAGCTCTCGGTCTACGCGCTGGCGGCCAAGCTGGCGACGCTGCTGGCGCGCCAGCTCAGCGGCCGCGACGTGCGCCTGGCCGTGCCCGCGTAGATGCTGGCGCGGCTGCAGCAGTGCACGACGCTGGGCCTGCTGGCCGTGGCGGTGTTGTGGGCCGTTCTGGCCTGGCGCGCGGGGCATCCGGGCTGGGCATTGGGTGGCGCGTTGCTCGCCATCTTCGGCTATGCACTGGTGCTGGCGCTGGAGTTCCTGCTGCTGCGCCAGGCCCATGGCAACGACCCCACACCACGTGCCACGGCGGGCCAGTTGCTGCGCGCCTGGCTCGGCGAAGTGCTGTCGGCGCCGCAGGTGTTCTGCTGGCGCCAGCCCTTTCGCAGCACGCAGTTCGCCGACCATCTGCCGGCCGCGGCCCAGGGCCGCCGCGGCCTGTTGCTGGTGCACGGTTTTGTCTGCAACCGCGGTTTGTGGAACCCCTGGCTGGCGACGCTGCACGAGGCCGGTGTGCCCTTCGTCGCCGTCAACCTGGAGCCGGTGTTCGGCTCCATCGACGCTTATGTCGAAGCGCTGGAACAGGGCGTGCAGCAGTTGGAGCGCTGCACCGGCGTCGCGCCGGTGGCCGTGGCGCACAGCATGGGCGGGCTGGCGC
>JBASTF010001047.1:0-4493 GCA_049274755.1 Rubrivivax sp.
CTGCAAAGCGGGCCGCCCTGAACACCGGCCCGGCGTGCGCCGGGCTTACCCGGACGGATGGCGGGGTCGGTCGCGGCCGGCCCTTTAGAATCCTCGGTCCTCCCAGCCCGCGGGCTGCCCGATTTCACAGGAACGAACCGTGTTCATCTCCAACGCCTATGCCCAGACCGCCGCTGCCGGCGGCGCCGAAAACAGCCTGATGAGCCTGCTGCCGCTGGTGCTGATGTTCGTGGTGCTGTACTTCATCATGATCCGGCCGCAGATGAAGAAGCAGAAGGAGACGAAGGCCATGCTCGAGGCCCTGGCCAAGGGCGACGAGGTTGTCATCGCCGGTGGTGTGGTCGGCCGCATCAACAAGCTCGGCGACAGCTTCCTCGGTGTCGAGGTGGCCAGCGGTGTGGAGCTGCAGGTGCAGCGCGGCGCCGTCGTGCAAGTCCTGCCCAAGGGCACCTTCAAGTAAGACAACAGTGCCGGCGCCGGGCGCCGCTGCGCCTGTGGCCGGCCAGGAAGCCCCATGAACCGCTATCCCTGGTGGAAGTACACGATCCTTGCGGTCGCGCTGCTGATCGGCCTGCTCTACACGGTGCCCAACCTCTACGGCGAAGCGCCGGCGGTGCAGGTGTCGTCGGGCAAGGCGACGCTGAAGATCGACGCCGGCATGGTGCAGCGTGTCGAGCAGGCGCTGACCGGTGCCGACGTGCGGCCCGACTTCGTGCAGTTCGACGGCAACTCGGTGCGTGCGCGCTTTCGCGACACCGACACGCAGATCCGCGCCAAGGACGCGATCGCCAAGGCGCTGAACCCCGATGCCGCCGATCCGAGCTGGATCGTCGCGCTGAACCTGGTGTCGCGTTCGCCGGCCTGGATGGCCAAGCTGCACGCGCTGCCGATGTACCTGGGCCTGGACCTGCGCGGCGGCGTGCACTTCCTGATGCAGGTGGACATGAAGTCGGCGCTGACAAAAAAGGCCGAGTCCTTCACCGGCGACGTGCGCACGATGCTGCGCGACAAGAACATCCGCCACGCCGGCATCACGCGCGAAGGTGACAACGTCGAGGTGCGGTTCCGCGACAACGCGGTGGCGCAGACGGCGCGCAACCTGCTGGCCGACCAGCTGCCCGACATGACCTGGACGCCGACGCCCGACGGCAACGACGTGCGCCTGGTCGGCACGCTGAAGCCCGAGGCGGCGCGGCGTGTGCAGGAACAGGCCGTCAAGCAGAACATCACGACGCTGCACAACCGCGTCAACGAACTCGGTGTCGCCGAGCCGGTGATCCAGCAGCAGGGTGTGGACCGCGTGGTCGTGCAGTTGCCGGGCGTGCAGGACACGGCCAAGGCCAAGGACATCATCGGCCGCACGGCGACGCTGGAAATCCGCATGGTCAACGACACCAGCGAGTCGCGCGACGCGATGACCGGTGCCGGCCCCGTGCCCTTCGGCAGCGAACGTTTCCTCGAACGCGGCGGCCGGCCCATCATCGTTTACCGCAATGTCGTGCTGACCGGCGAGAACCTCACTGACGCGCAGCCGGGTTTCGACAGCCAGACGCAGGAGCCCACCGTCAACCTGACGCTGGACGCCAAGGGTGCACGCATCTTCAAGGACGTGACACGCGAAAACGTCGGCAAGCGCATGGCCATCCTGCTGTTCGAGAAGGGCAAGGGCGAGGTCGTCACGGCGCCGGTGATCCGCAGCGAGATCGCCGGCGGGCGTGTGCAGATCAGTGGCACGATGACGACGCAGGAAGCCAACGACCAGTCGCTGCTGCTGCGCGCCGGTTCGCTGGCGGCGCCGATGGAGATCATCGAGGAACGCACGATCGGCCCCAGCCTGGGCGCCGACAACATCGACAAGGGCATCAACAGCGTGATGTACGGCTTTGCCGCGATCGCGCTGTTCATGTGCGCCTACTACCTGCTGTTCGGTGTGTTCTCGACGCTGGCGCTGGCCTTCAACCTGCTGCTGCTGGTGGCCGTGCTGTCGATGCTGCAGGCCACGCTGAGCCTGCCGGGCATCGCCGCCATCGCCCTGGTGCTGGGCATGGCCATCGACTCCAACGTGCTGATCAACGAACGTGTGCGCGAGGAACTGCGTGGCGGTGCGTCCCCGCAGGCGGCCATCAACGCGGGTTACGAACGCGCCTTTGCCACCATCCTGGATTCCAACGTCACGACGCTGGTGGCCGGCCTGGCGCTGCTGGCCTTCGGTTCGGGCCCGGTGCGCGGCTTCGCGGTGGTGCACTGCCTGGGCATCCTGACCTCGATGTTCTCGTCGGTGATGTTCTCGCGGGGCCTCGTCAATCTCTGGTACGGGCGGCAGAAGAAGCTGAAGGCCGTGTCGATCGGCCAGGTCTGGCGGCCCGACGGCGCGCCGGCAGCCAAGGCCGAGGGGAACTGAGCCATGGAATTCTTCCGCATCCACCGCGACATCCCGTTCATGCGCTATGCGCTGGTGCTGAACGTCGTGTCCTTCGTCACCTTCGCGCTGGCGGTGTTTTTCATCGTCACGCGCGGCCTGCATCTGTCGATCGAGTTCACCGGCGGCACCGTCATCGAGGTGGCCTACGAGCAGCCCGCCGACCTGGAGCGTGTGCGCGGCGTCGTCGAGAAGATGGGTTTCGGCGAAGTGCAGGTGCAGAACTTCGGCACCTCGCGCGACGTGATGATCCGTTTGCCGGTGCGCGGCGACGTCAAGCAGACCGAGCTGACCGGCAAGGTGTTCGCCGCGCTGTGCGCCGCCGAAAGCGGCAGCACCGGCACCAAGCAGTACACGACGCCGCAGGGCGAGCAGGTCAGCCGGCCCTCGTGTGCCACCGCCTCCGGCGCCGAGCCGCTGAAGCTGTCGCGCACCGAGGTCGTCGGCCCCTCGGTCGGCGAAGAGCTCACCTGGGACGGCCTGAAGGCGCTGGGCGCCACCATCGCCGGCATCGTGCTCTACCTGGCCTTCCGCTTCGAGTGGAAGTTCGCGCTGGCCGGCATCATCGCCAACCTGCACGACGTGGTCATCATCCTCGGCTTCTTCGCCTTCTTCCAGTGGGAGTTCTCGCTGGCGGTGCTGGCGGCGGTGCTGGCGGTGCTGGGCTATTCGGTGAACGAGTCGGTGGTCATCTTCGACCGCATCCGCGAGACCTTCCGCAAGATGCGCAAGATGACGACACCGCAAGTCATCGACCACGCGATCACCAGCACGACCAGCCGCACCATCATCACGCACGGCTCGACGCAGATGATGGTGGTGTCGATGCTGCTGTTCGGCGGCCCGACGCTGCACTACTTCGCCATCGCGCTGACCATCGGCATCCTGTTCGGCATCTACTCGTCGATCTTCGTCGCCGCGGGCATCGCGATGTGGTTCGGTGTCAAGCGCGAGGATCTCGTCAAGGTAGGGGCGAAGGAGTCGGACCCCAACGATCCGAATGCCGGGGCGGTGGTGTAGAGTCGAAACACCTTTTCACCGTCCCGCCCCGACCGACGCGCTGCCATGGCGACTGGCGATTCCCTTTCGAACCTCGCCAGCCAGGCACGGCGCCTCTACACCGAAGAACTGGTCAAGGGCCTGGTGGGGCTGGTGCAGGCCGCCATCGACGGCGCCCGCACCCTGCTCGACAAACCCTCGGAACACGCGGCACTGCTGCGCCGGCGTGACCTGATGCAAGGCCTGATGTCCGGTGCGCAGAACTGGCACCGCGGCATCGTCAACGGCCTGCGCCATGTGCTGCTGAACGGCGCCTCGGCCTCGCGCCCGGGCGACCTGCCGCCGCCGGGCACCAGCGGCGGCGGCCCGCTGGCCCTGGTCGACGACGACACGATCGAGCTTGAGATCGTCACCTCGCGCCTGGCGCTGGCCATCATGGACCGCGCCTCCTGGGAATTTGCCGATCTGCGCTCGCGCATCGCCCACCTGGAGCGCCGCGCCGAACTCGACCCGCACGACATGCTGCGGGCCCATGTGCTGGCGCGCATCGTCTTCGAAGCCTGGCGCAGCGCCGGGTTCACGCTCGAAGGCTGGCGTGAACTGCAGACGGTGCTGCACGAAGAATTTGCGCTGCTGGTCGAAGAGGCCTACCACGAGGCCAACCGCTGGCTGGCCGAGAACAAGGTGCTGCCCGAGGTCGACCTGCGGCCCTTCATCCGCCGCTCCCGCGGCAACCCCAACCCGGCCGGCGGCAGCCTGTGGGCGCCCGGCAGCGGGGGTGGCGGCGGTTATGGCGAGCACGGTGGCCCGGTTTCCGGTTATGCCGCGCCTTCGGCCTATGGCGGCCATTCGAGCGGCGGCTTTGGCAGTTCGGCCGGCTCCGGCGGCATGATGCGCGGCGGTGTCGGCGAAGAAACGCGGCTGATGACACGCGCCGCGCCGCTGGCGCGCAGCCGCGACCATGCCGAGGCCGTGCTCGGCCGTCTGAACCGCCTGGTGGGCCGCCACGTGCCCAGCTTCGCGCAGACCGGCACCGGCGGCGCTGCTGCACACCCGGTGTCGCCGGGGCTGGCGC
>JBASTF010001048.1:0-2448 GCA_049274755.1 Rubrivivax sp.
GCGCCAGCCAGCGTGCGGCGCGCACAAACGGCAGCGTCAACACCTGCAGCAGCCGGTAAACGAGGTTGCCGTCGCGCTGCGCCCCGGCCAGCAGGCCCAGCAGCCATTGCCCGGCCAGCGCCAGCAAGGCGATCTCGGCAACCAGCTTCAGCGAGGAGGTCAGCAGCAGCACGGCTAAAATGGAGGCTGTTCGCAGCCGATTGTCCGCCATGCCGCTTTTCTGGAAGCCCTACAAGTCCGACGTGACCGCCTTCATCGAGGCCTTGAAGGCCAAGAAGCCGACGCTGGAAGCCGAGCAGCGGGCCGGCCGCGCCCTGCTGTGGGACCGCGACATCGACCGCCAGGCGCAGTCCGAATGGCGCGACGCACGTGTGGCGCAGCAGCCCTACGTCTACCAGACCAGCGGCACCGAGCCGAAGTAAGCCGGCCCGCCGTTCGCGCCGTTTTGGAAGCCCTGCCGGCGGACACGCCGCCGTCTCCCGCTGCACCCGAGGTCGAACCGCCGCTGACGGTGGACCAGGTCGCCGTTGCACGCCTCTACGGCGAGCCGCTGTTCCGGCTGCCGCAGGACTTGTACATCCCGCCGGACGCGCTGGAGGTCTTCCTCGAGGCCTTCGAAGGCCCGCTGGACCTGCTGCTGTACCTGATCCGGCGCCAGAACTTCAACATCCTCGACATCCCGCTGGCCGACGTGACGCGCCAGTACCTGGGCTACATCGAACAGCTGCGCCGCAGCAACCTGGAACTCGCCGGCGAGTACCTGCTGATGGCGGCGATGCTGATCGAGATCAAGTCGCGCATGCTGCTGCCGCCGAAAAAAAGCGCGGACGGCGCCGAAGCCGAGGACCCGCGCGCCGAACTCGTGCGCCGGCTCATCGAATACGAGCAGATCAAGCTCGGCGCGGCCAAGATCGACGCGCTGCCGCTGGCCGGCCGCGACTTCCTGCGTGCCCAGGTGCACATCGAGCAGGCCCTGCAGCCGCGTTTCCCCGACGTCAGCCCGGTGGACCTGCGCGAGGCCTGGGCCGACATCCTGCAGCGCGCCAAGCTGAACCAGCACCACATGATCTCGCGCGAACAGCTCTCGGTGCGCGAGTTCATGAGCCTGGTGCTGCGCCGGCTGCAGGGCCGGCGTTTTGTCGAGTTCCACGAACTCTTCGACACCAGCAAGGGTGTGCCGGTGCTCGTCGTCACCTTCATCGCGATGCTGGAGCTGTCGCGTGAACGGCTGCTGGAAGTGACGCAGGCCGAAGCCTTTGCGCCGATCTACGTGCGCTTGTCGTACACGCCGAACTGAGACCGGCACCTGCGCTCAGCGCATGCCGAGCTTGAACGCGATCATCGCGCGCAGCTTGTTCGGCAGCACCGGCTTGATCAGCAGGTGGTAGTCGTGGGTGACGGCCTCGTCCTCGTGGCCGCCCAGGCTGCTGCCGGTGATGACGATGGCCGGCAGCTTCACGCCGGTCCAGTGCGCCCGCAGCGCCACCAGCGCGTCGATGCCGGTGGTGCCCTGCGGCAGGCGGTAGTCCACCAGCAACAGGTGCGGCTGCTCGGCGGCACCACCGCCCAGCCAGGCACGCACGCCGTCGACGGTGTCGAACGAGGTGACACGTGCACCCCAGGCCTGCAGCAGAACGACCAGGCCTTCGCGCACCGCGGTTTCGTCTTCGACGACGACGATGTGCCGGCCCTGCAGCGTCAGCCCGATCGGCGCCTTCGCCGAAGGGCTGCCCGACAAGGCCTCGACGTTGCGCGGCGCCTTGCCCATCGGCACTTCCAGCGAAAACACCGTGCCGTGGCCGACCCGCGAGCGCACGTCGATCGGTGCCTCCATCAGCCCGGCCAGGCGTTTCACGATGGCCAGGCCCAGGCCCAGGCCCTTGCGGTGGTGGGCTTCCAGCGGCCGGTTGCTTTGCGCCTGGAAAAACTCCTCGAAGATGCGCGGCAGGTTCAGCTCGCCGATGCCGATGCCGCTGTCCCACACCTGCACCAGCAGCCGGCCACCGCGCAGGCGGGCGCTGACGAGCACGCCGCCGTCGTCGGTGTAGCGGATGGCATTGCTGACCAGGTTGCGCAGCACACGTTCCAGCAGCACCGGGTCGGCCTGGGCCACATGCTGTTCGCCGCGGAAGCTGAGCATCAGCCCCTTCTCGAAGGCGATGGGCTCGAAGTGCAGGCGCAGGCGGCTGAACAGCTCGCGCATGCGCACCGGCGCCGGGTTCACGTCGACGCCGCCGGTGTCGATGCGTGTGATGTCCAGCAGTTCGCTGAACAGGCCTTCCAGCGCGTCGACACTTTCGTTGATGCTGTTCACCAGCGACGCCACCTCGGGGTCGTGGCTGCGCTGGCGCAGCGCCTCGGCGAACAGGCCCATCGCATGCAGCGGCTGGCGCAGGTCGTGGCTGGCGGCGGCGAAAAACTGCGTCTTGGCGCGGCTGGCGGCCTCGG